>DASSQK010000120.1:0-26810 GCA_035702555.1 Gaiellaceae bacterium
CCAGCCGCCGGTGAGGTCTTGCTGCCAGCCGGCGACGCGGATCGGCAGCACCGAGGCGCCGGGCGCGATCCCGGTGACGCCTCCGGGGCCGCCCGATCCGACGAGGATCCCGGCCATCTCGGTTCCGTGCCGCTCGAGCCGCCCGGAGCCGCTCGGGTCGGCCGCGGCCCGAACGTCCGGGTTCTTGCCGACTACGTCGACCCCGGGGAGCACGCGCCCGCGCAGGTACGGCTGCGCCCGGTCGACGCCCGTGTCCAGGAGCGCGATCGTGACGCCGCGGCCGTCGTACCCCGGGAGGCGCAGCGCCGGCAGGCTGCTCGCGCCCCGCGCCACGCCCTTCACGCCGAGGAGCTCCGACGAGACCGACGCGGGGTAGGCGACCCGCACCGGGTAGACGCCCGCGACCTCGGGGCGCCGCTCCAGCACGGCGATCGCCCGGGCGTCCAGCGGCGCCGAGAAGCCGTTCAGCACACGGGAGTAGCTGAACTGGATCTGCGGCCTGATCCCGCGCGTGCTCAGCTCCGCCAGCAGCTGCCGCTGCGCCGCGAGCGCCGACCGCGTCCAGGCGCGCTCCTTGCGCTGCGTCGCGACGCCGCCGTTCATCGCCACGCGCTGCGCCATCGAGGGCGAGCGTAGGACGACCAGCACGCGCTGGCCGACGGTCACGGCCGGATGGCCGCCGCCCACCAGGCCGCGCCACGACGACGCCTGCGAGACGAGGGAGGGCACGTTGCGCCCGCTGACTCCGAAGCCGAGCGCGAGCCCGGCCGCGGCGAGCGCGAGGACTACGAGAGCAGCCTCAGAGAGCCGACGCGTACGCATCGATTGCAAGATAACCAGGGGCCGGGATCGCCTCGACGTACCTGGCGGCGGAGGCGATCATCGCCGCGTTGTCGGTGCAGAGCGCGAGCGGGGGCGCTTTCGCGTCCGGGAGCGAGGCTCGCAGCTCCGAGTTCGCGGCCACGCCGCCTACGACCGCGATGCTCTGGGCCCCGGTCTGCTCCGCCGCCTCCTCCGTGCGCCGCACGAGCGCGCGGACGATCGCGCGCTGGTAGCTCGCCGCGAGGTCGGCACGGCGTTCGGGCAGCTTCGGGCCGAGGTCGCGCACGGCGTAGAGCAGCGCCGTCTTCACGCCCGAGAACGAGAAGTCGAGCCCCGGCACCCGCGCGACCGGGAAGTCGAACGCGTCCGGGTCGCCCTCGCGCGCGAGCCGGTCGATCTCGGCGCCCCCGGGGTAGCCGAGGCCGAGCAGCCGGGCGCCCTTGTCGAACGCCTCGCCCGCCGCGTCGTCGAGGGTCGTCCCCAGCCGCCGAAAGGCGCCGTGCTCGGGCACGTCGACGAGCAGCGTGTGGCCCCCGCTCGCGAGCAGGCACAGGAACGGCGGCTCGAGCGGATCCGGCTCGAGGTAGAGGGACGCGACGTGCCCGTGGAGGTGGTTCACGGGAGCGAGCGGCAGGCCCCGCCCCCACGCCAGCGCCTTCGCCGCCGAGAGCCCGACCAGCAGCGCCCCGATCAGGCCCGGCCCCTGGGTGACCGCGACCGCGTCGACGTCGTCCAGCGCCGCGTCCGCCTCCTCGAGCGCCTCGCGCACGACCGGCATCACGAGCTCGAGGTGCCGCCGCGAGGCGACCTCCGGGACGACGCCGCCGAACCGCGCGTGCAGGTCGGCCTGCGACGACACGACGTTCGACCGGATACGCCCCCCGTCGACGAGCGCGGCAGCCGTCTCGTCGCAGGACGTCTCGATTCCGAGGATCACGCGTGCGCGGGCTAGTCGTTCGCGACGACGTCGCGGACGATGGGGTCCTTCCACATGATCAACGCGTCCTCACGGTTGTCCGTGTAGTAGCCGCGGCGGACTCCGCGCGGGCGGAAGCCGAGGTCCTCGTAGAGCTTGATCGCGCCGGCGTTCGAGACGCGCACCTCGAGCGTGTAGCCGCGCCGGCTGCGGCCGGCCGTCAGCTCGAAGAGCCGGTTCAGCAGCAGCGAGGCGATTCCGCGGCGGCGGTGCTCCGGCATGACGGCGACGTTCATCACGTGCCAGGCGTCGACGTAGCGCGAGATGATCAGGTAGCCGATCAGCCGCTCGCTCCCGGGGTCGAACGCGCCCAGGCAGAGCGACGACGGCTTCGCCAGCTCGCTCGCGAACATCGAGCGCGACCACGGCGTCGGGTACGAGCTCCGCTCGATCTCCTCGATCGCGTTCAGGTCGCGCAGCTCGAGGCGGCGGATCTCGATCTCGTTCATGGGCTCCGCTCCGCGTCCGGAACCCTCAGGTAGAGCGGCTCGATCTCCTCGGCAGGGCCGAAGTCGCGCGCGAGCTGCGCGTGGAAGCGCGCGCGCGGGAGGTGGCGCTCGTCCCCGTCGGGCGGCACCTCGGCTCCGGCCGTCTCGAGCACCTCGCGGTAGCGCAGCGCGCCGTCGCCGACGCAGAGGCCGGCCCGCACCTCTCGCGGGGGACAGACCACCGGCTCGCCCTCGACGAGCGTGAAGACCTCGCGCCGGCCCGCGTCCACCACGGGAACCGCCCCGGGCGCTCCGGCGGCCAGCGCTTCGAGCGTCGAGACGCCCGCCACCGGCAGCCCGAGCGCAAACGCGAGCCCGCGCGCGGCGGCGAGGCCGAGACGCATCCCGGTGAAGCTGCCGGGCCCGGTGCCAACGACGAGGCCGCTCAGCTCCGCGCGCTCCACCCCGCTCGCGCGCAGCAGCCCGTCCGCGTCCTCGAGCACCCGGACAGCCCGGGAGACCGCTTCTCCCAGCACGTCTCCGTCCCGGACGAGCGCCGTCGTGGCAGCGCGCGTCGCGGTGTCAAACGCGAGTGTCAGCACCCCCGGGCAGGCGGTCGAGCAACGACGAGTCCTCGCTTTCCAGCGCTAGCAGCCTGTGAACGGCGTCCACGTGGGACAAACGTACCTTCACGCGGACCGGCGGGAGGGCATCGGCCGCCGCCTCGGGCCACTCGACGAAGCAGATCGCGTCCTGGAAATACGGCTCGAGGTCGCCCCACTCGGCCGCGGAGAAGCCCTGGAAGCGGTAGAGGTCGAGGTGCGAGACGGCCACCGGGTCGGCGGGGTAGCGGTGGCCGACGGTGAAGGTCGGGCTCGTCACCGGCACCGTCACGCCCAGCGCGCGGCACGCGCCGCGGACGAACGTCGTCTTGCCGCTGCCGAGCTCACCGGAGACCGTGACCACGTCGCCCGCCCGCAGCTCCGGTGCGAGCGCGGCCGCGACGGCCTCCGTCTCCGCCGGCGAGGCGGAGCCCACCTCCACGCCTAGAACAGGCCGAGCTGGACGGCCGCGGGGGCCGCGGGCTCCGGCGCGACCGGCGCGATGATCGGCGCAGGCGGAACGACCTCCCGCCCGAGCAGCTCGGGCAGGCGCGCGAAGTCCTGCTCCAGCACCTGCAGCATCGCGGGCGTATAGAGGGCGGCCGCGGGGTGGTAGAGCGGGTAGAGCAGCACGCGGCTGCCGCCGAGGGTGACCTCCTGCTCGACGCCGTGCACGCGGGTGATCCCCGTCGGCTTGCCCGAGAGCAGCTTCGTCGCGAAGTTGCCGAGCGTCGCGACGACGCGCGGGCGGATCAGCTCGATCTGGCGGAAGAGGTGGCCCTCGCAGGCCTGGATCTCGTCGGGGCCGGGGTCGCGGTTTCCCGGCGGCCGGCACTTGAGGACGGTCGCGATGTAGACGTTCGGGCGCTCGAGCCCGATCCCGGCGAGCAGCTTGTCCAGCAGCTTCCCCGCCTGGCCGACGAACGGGTAGCCCTGCTTGTCCTCGTGGAAGCCCGGCGCCTCGCCGACGAACATCAGGTCGGCCGCGGGATCGCCGGTGCCGAAGACGACCTGCGTGCGGCCCTGGGCGAGGCGGCACCTCGTGCACCCCGCGACCTGGCGCTCGAACGCCTCGAGCTCGGTCAGCGGGTGCTCAATGGCCGCAGCCACACGAACCGCCGCAACAGCCGCCGCCGGAAGATCCGAAGCTGGGCTGCTCGGCGGTGCCGTGCGTCGCGAAGACCGAGAACTGCTTGCGCACGTTCGAGGAGGCGCAGTCCGGGCAGTCCGGCTGCTCGCCGTTCCGGACGAGCTCCTCGAAGTGCGACTCGCACTCCATGCAGACGTATTCGTAGATCGGCACCGTGTCAGCAGACCCTAGCAACGGGTCCGCATGTTCGACCACGCACCGGACGTCAAGCCCTCGGAAGCTCGAAGAAGAACGTCGAGCCCTCGCCGGGCTGCGAGCGGACGCCGATCGTGCCGCCCATCCGCCGCACCAGCTCGTGGCAGATGTAGAGCCCCAGGCCGGTACCGCTCGGCACCGCGCGGTGCTGCGGATCGGCGCGGTAGAACTTCCCGAAGACCGCCTCGTGCTCGCTCGGGGCGATCCCCATGCCCTGGTCGGCGACCTCGACGCGCACGCTCGACCTGGCCGCCCCGGTACGCACGACCACGGCCCCGCCGTCCGGCGAGTACTTGATCGCGTTGTCGATCAGGTTCACGAGCACCTGCTCGATCCGATTCGGGTCGCCGAGCGCCGGGCCGTTCGACTTCGTGTCGGCCGTCAGCGTGATCGACTCCGGGAGCTGCTCGCGCATCGCCTCCACCGCCTCCCGGACGAGGTGCGGGAGGTCGACCCGCTCGCTGTCGAGGCGCACGTCCCCGCGGTCGAGCCGGTTCGCCAGCAGCACCTCCTCCGTGATCTGCGTGAGCCGCGCGCCCTGGGCGCCGATCATCTCGAGCAGCTGCTGCCGCCGCTCCGCGGAGAGCGCGATGTCCTCGCGCAGGAGCGTCTTCGCGGCGCCGAGCACCGCGGTCATCGGCGTGCGGAGCTCGTGCGAGACGATCGCGATGAAGTCGCTCTTGGCCACCTCGAGCTCGCGCTCGACGGTCAGATCGCGGAAGGTGTAGACGACGCCGCCCGAGGGCGTCCGGACCGCGACGAACGAGAGCCACAGCTCGCGGCCGTCCACCTCGACCGGAAGCGTGAGCGGGCGCGCGGGCGCCGATCCCTCGGAAACCGGGATCTCGCGGGCGATCCTCGCCCAGTCCTGGAAGACCTCGCCCGGATCACGGCCGACGACCTCGTCGGAAAGACGGCCGCTCGCCATCTCGGCCGCGTGGTTCCAGAAGCGCAGCGCGCCCTCGGCGTCGACGAAGAAGACGCCGTCGCCGACCGCCGCGAGCACGCGCGCGGCCCGCTCGCGCTCCGCCGCGATGGTCTCGGCGGTCGCCCGCGCCGCGGCCTCGGCCTGCGCTCGCTCGTGCAGGCGCGCGTTGCGCACGGCGGCGGCCATCAGGCCGATCAGCCCCTCCACGAGCTCGAGCTGCTCCCGGTCGTAGACCTGGCTCTCGTGCATCAGCTGCACGACGCCGACGACCTCGCCCTCGTGCTTGACCGGCAGCATCATCGCCGACTGCACCCCCGGCGGCCCCTCGTCGGGGAGCTTGCGCATGCGGCCCTCGCGGTCGACGTCGTAGTAGACGCCGCCAGGGTCCTTCACCCGCTCCGGCACGTCGCCGACGAGCAGCGGCTCGCCGCTGACGATGACGCGGCTCTGCATGCCCCCGCCCTCGCGGTTCAGCGGCAGCGGCGGCAGGATCTCCGGGTCGAGCTTGCCGCCGTCCACCCAGGCGTAGTCGCAGCTGATCAGCTCGGTCTCGGGATCGAAGGAGGAGACGATCACGCCGTTCTGCGGCACCGCCTCGGCGAGCAGCTCGCGGAAGCGGTCGTAGACCCGCTCGAGCTCGAGCGTCTCGTTCAGGTACCGAGCCGCCGCTAGGAGCAGCTCGGCTTTCTCAGCCCCCCGTTGACGGCCCACTTCTCGTTCATCATGCCCGAGTGATGCGGGAAAGTCTCGCCGTGCGGCTCGAGGGGCGGGTCGTGGCGCTCGAGCCGTTGGAGGAACGTCACGCAGACGGCCTGCGCCGCGCGGCCGGCGACGAGCGGATCTGGGAGTGGATGGTCACGCGCGACGTCGAGGCGTGGATCGCCGACGCGCTGCGGGACGACCCGGGCCGCCAGCCGTTCGCGATCCTGCGGGAGGGCGAGGTCGTCGGCTCGACGAGCTACATGAGCCTCGCGCCGGAGCACCGCCGGCTCGAGATCGGCAACACGTGGCTCAGCCCGTCCACCTGGCGCACGGGCGCGAACCGCGAGGCGAAGTACCTGCTGCTGCGGCACGCGTTCGAGGGGGCCGGCTGCCTGCGGGTGGAGTTCAAGACGGACGCCAGGAACGAGCGGGCGCGCGCGGCGCTCGCCGCGATCCCTGCCGAGTTCGAGGGGATCCACCGTCGGCACATGGTCGTCCGCGGCGGCGAACGGCGCGACTCGGCCTGGT
The DNA here is from genome assembly GCA_035702555.1 of Gaiellaceae bacterium. Taxonomy (GTDB): domain Bacteria; phylum Actinomycetota; class Thermoleophilia; order Gaiellales; family Gaiellaceae; genus AC-32. Next base: position 6,332 of record DASSQK010000120.1, read on the forward strand.
ACGCGGTGACGGTGGACGACTGGCCCGAGGTGCGCGCGGCCCTCGAGGCACGGCTCAGCTAGGAGGGCTCGGCGGAACCTCGACTGTGCCGCCGGGGCGCGAGCGAGGCTCCGCCAATCCCTCCGCGGGCTAGACTTCCGCGCGCCCGGTATCCGCTACGGAACTGGAGCTTCGATGGTGAAGAGCGTGAACGTGATCGGTCGCGGCCGCGTCGGGTCGGCCCTCGCCGCGCGCCTCGAGGAGCGTGGCGTCGAGCTGCGCGATGAGGGCGCGGAGCTGACGCTCCTGTGCGTTCCGGACACGGCCATCCGGGACGTGGCCAAGGGACTGTCCCCCGGGCCTGGCTGGATCGGCCATGTCTCGGGGGCCACGCCGCTCTCCGCGCTCGACCCGCACGTGCGCCGCTTTTCGCTCCACCCGCTGCAGACGTTCACGCGCTCGCGCGGGCCGGAGCAGCTCGACGGCGCGTGGGCCGCGGTCACGGCCGAGACGGACGAGGCCAGGGGACAGGCCCTGGAGCTGGCGCGGACGCTGGGCCTCGAGCCGTTCGAGCTGGACGACACCGACAGGCCGCTCTACCACGCGGGGGCGGTCGTTGCCTCGAACTACCTGGTCACGCTGCACGACGCCGCCGCGGGCCTCCTCGCCGCGGCGGGCGCGCCGCCGGAGGCGCTGGAGCCGCTCATGCGCCGCACGATCGAGAACGGCTTCGAGCTGACCGGCCCGATCGAGCGCGGCGATTGGGCAACCGTCGAGGCGCACCGCGAGGCGATCCGCGCCGTCCGCCCCGACCTCGAGCCGCTCTACGACGTCCTCGCGGAGGCGACGGTCGCGTGAAGATCGTCCGCACCGCGACCGAGCTCCCGAGGGGAGCCGAGGTCGGCCTCGTGGCGACGATGGGCGCCTTGCACGACGGCCACCTCGCCCTGTTCGAGGCCGCGCGGGCGGAGAACGACGTCGTGATCGCGAGCCTGTTCGTCAATCCGGCGCAGTTCGGCGAGGGCGAGGACCTCGCGCGCTACCCGCGCGACGAGGAGCGCGACGCGGCGCTCGCCGAGCGGGCAGGCGTCGACGTGCTCTACCTGCCGCCGGCCGAGGAGATCTACCCGCCCGGCTTCGAGACTTGGGTCGACGTCGAGCGCCTCGGCTCGATCCTCGAGGGCGAGCACCGGCCGGGCCACTTCCGCGGGGTGGCGACGGTCTGCCTCAAGCTCTTCAACCTCGTCCGGCCGAGCCGTGCCTACTTCGGCCAGAAGGACGCGCAGCAGGTCGCCGTCGTGCGACGGATGGTGCGCGACCTCGCGGTGCCGGTCGAGATCCGCGTCGTACCGACCGCTCGAGACGAGGATGGCCTCGCGCTCTCGTCGCGGAACGCCTACCTCTCGCCCGAGGAACGCGAACGCGCTCTCGCTCTGCCGCGCGCGCTGGCCGCCCGCGACCGGAGCCTGCTGAACGGCCTCGAGGTCGACTACTTCGAGGAGGCCGACTTCGAGCCGCGCGTGCTCGTCGCGGCCGTGCGCGTCGGTGAGACCCGCCTCATAGACAACGCCGTCCTGGAAGGAGACACGCAGTGAGCAAGTACGCGTCCTGGACCCACGGCAAGCTGCCGCTGACCGAGCTCGCCGAGCTGAAGCGCCGCGGGCAGAAGCTCGCGATGGTGACGGCCTACGACTTCCCGAGCGGGCGCATCGCCGACGAGGCCGGCGTCGAGCTCGTGCTCGTCGGCGACTCGGCCGGGATGGTCGTGCTCGGCAACGAGTCGACGGTGCCGATCACGGTGGAGGAGCTCCTGATGCTGACGCGCGCGGTCGCCCGTGGCGCCAAGCGGCCGATCGTCGTCTCGGACCTGCCGTTCGGCTCGTTCCAGGTCTCCGACGACGCCGCAGTCGAGAACGCCGTCCGCTTCGTCAAGGAGGCCGGCGCGGACGCCGTCAAGCTCGAGGGCGCCGGGCCGACGCTCTCGCGCGTGCAGGCGATCGTCGGCGCGGGGATCCCGGTGATGGGCCACGTCGGCCTGACGCCGCAGTCGGCGACGATGCTCGGCGGCTTCAAGGCTCAGGGCCGCACCGCCGAGAAGGCCGAGCGCCTGTACGAGGACGCGCTGGCGCTCGAGGCGGCCGGCTGCTTCGCGATCGTGCTGGAGGCCGTGCCCGCCGCGGTCGCGGCGCGCGTGACCGAGGCGCTGTGCGTGCCGACGATCGGCATCGGCGCCGGCGCCGCGTGCGACGGCCAGGTGCTCGTGTGGCACGACCTGCTCGGTCTCTACGAGGGCAAGGCGCCGCGGTTCGTCAAGCGCTACGCCGACCTAGCGACGGAGGCGAAGCGCGCCGTCGAGGCCTACGTCGACGACGTCCGCGAGGGCCGCTTCCCGGAGGAGCAGCACACCTACGCGATCCCGGACGAGGAGCTAGACGCGTTCGAGAGCCGGCTCGCGGCGCATCAGCAGGCGCAGGCCGAGCACGAGCAGCGCTAGCGACCACGCCACGATCGCGAGCTCGAGCGCGATGAAGGCCGTGTTGCCGGCGCCGTGGTCGGCGCCCCCGCGCTTGAAGATGTCGTCGCCGTAGACGGCGAGCCGCACCGGGAAGACGAGGAAGAGCGAGGCCGCGAGCGGCGCCGAGGCGAAGGCGAGCACGTGCCGCGCCTGCCGGTAGGTGACCCCGCCGCGGATGCGAGTGAGCCCGTACACCACGAGCCCGCCGAGGAAGTAGGCGAGCGCGCCGTAGAGCCCGCCGCCGATGAAGGCGATCACGGCGACGTTGAGGTTGTCGTTGGCCACGTCCTGCTGCAGCCGTCCGTAGCTCGGCGTCCAGAGCACCGCCGCGATCCCGGCCAGCCACACGAGCGCCAGCACGGCTTCGCTGCGCGCCCGGGCGGCGGCCTCGGAGTCGTCGCGCAGCAGGCTAAGGATCTCGCGCGGGCGCACGAGCACGAACAGCGCTCGCTGCAGCCAGACGAGCTCGTCTGCGGATCCTGCGGCTGCGCGCGCCGGCGTGGCCATGGCTCCAGGCTAGCTCGCGTGCTAGGCCGCGGCGGGCTCGCGCGCGGGCAGGATCTCGCGCAGGAACTGGCCTGTGGCAGACCGCTCGACCGCCGCGACGTCCTCCGGCGTGCCGGTGGCGATCACCTCCCCGCCCGCCTCGCCGCCCTCGGGGCCGAGGTCGACGATCCAGTCGGCTTGCTTGATCACGTCGAGGTTGTGCTCGATCACGAGCACGGTGTTGCCGGCGTCGACCAGCCGCTGCAGCACCTCGAGCAGCTTCTCGATGTCGGCGAAGTGCAGGCCGGTGGTGGGCTCGTCGAGGATGTAGAGGGTCCGCCCGGTCGCGACCTTGCCGAGCTCCTTGGCCAGCTTGACGCGCTGGGCCTCGCCGCCGGAGAGGGTCGTCGCGGGCTGGCCGAGCTTGACGTAGTCGAGCCCGACGTCGTGCAGCGTCTGCAGGCGACGCCGCAGCTTCGGGATCTTCGAGAAGAAGCGCAGCGCCTCCTCGACCGACATGTCGAGCACGTCCGCGATCGACTTTCCCTTGAAGCGCACCTCGAGCGTCTCGCGGTTGTAGCGCTTCCCGCCGCAGGTCTCGCACGGCACGTAGACGTCCGGCAGGAAGTGCATCTCGATCTTGATCGTCCCGTCGCCTTTGCAGGTCTCGCAGCGCCCGCCGCGCACGTTGAACGAGAAGCGGCCGGGCTTGTAGCCGCGCACCTTCGCCTCGGGCGTGAGCGAGTAGAGCTCGCGGATCGGCGTGAAGATGTCGGTGTAGGTCGCCGGGTTCGAGCGTGGGGTGCGGCCGATCGGCGATTGGTCGATGTCGATCACCTTGTCGAAGCAGTCGATGCCCTCGACGGCGTCGTGGTCGCCCGGCTTGACCCGCATCCGGTGGAGCCGGTTGGCGAGCGCCTTGTAGACGATCTCGTTCACGAGCGTCGACTTCCCCGAGCCCGAGACGCCGGTCACGCAGATGAACTTGCCGACCGGGAACTCGACGTCGACGTCCTTGAGGTTGTGCATCCGGGCGCCGCGAACCGAGAAGGCGCCGTTGTCGTTTGGCCGCCGCTCCGGGACTGCGATCTGCCGCTTGCCCGACAGGAACTGGCCGGTGACGGACTGACGGTTGCGCTCGACGGTCTTCGCGGGCCCCTCCGCCACGACGTGGCCGCCGTGCTCGCCCGCGCCCGGGCCCATGTCCACGAGGTGGTCGGCGGAGCGCATCATCTGCTCGTCGTGCTCGACCACGAGGACGGTGTTGCCGAGGTCGCGCAGCCGCTCGAGCGTCGTGATCAGCTTGCCGTTGTCGCGCTGGTGGAGCCCGATCGACGGCTCGTCGAGGATGTACAGGACCCCGACCAGCTGACTTCCGATCTGGGTCGCCAGCCGCAGCCGCTGCGCCTCGCCGCCGCTGAGCGTGGCCGCGGCGCGGTCGAGCTGGAGGTAGCCGACGCCGACGTTCTCGAGGAACGTCAGCCGCTCCCGGATCTCCTTCAGGATCCGCTCGCCGATCAGGCGCTCCGTCTCGGTCAGCTCGAGCCCGTCGACGAACTCGATGGCGCGCTGCACGGACATCCGCGTGAACTCGTGGATGTTCTTGCCGCCCACCGTCACCGCGAGCACCTCGGGCTTCAGCCGCGCGCCGCCGCAGACCGGGCACGGCCGGAAGCTCATGTACTCCTCGATGCGCTCCCGCTGCTGGCTCGAGTCGGTCTCCCGGTAGCGGCGCTCGAGGCTCGCGACGATGCCTTCGAAGGCGAGCATGTACGAGCGGCGCCGGCCCATCCGGTTGCGGTACTGGACGTACACCTTGTCGCCGTTCGTCCCGAACAGGAAGAGGTTCTGCTGCTCCTCCGGGAGTTCCTGCCACGGCAGCTCGAGGTCGATCTCGTAGCGGTCGGCGATCGCCTGGATGACGGACTCGTAGAAGCTCGAGTTGCCGAGCGACCAGGGCACGAGCGCGCCCTCGCCGATCGATAGCGACGTGTCCGGGACGAGCAGGTCGGGGTCGATCTCCTGCTGCGCGCCGAGGCCGGTGCAGCGCGGGCAGGCGCCGTGCGGCGAGTTGAAGGAGAAGATCCGGGGCTCGAGCTCGGGCAGGCCGACCCCGTGCTCCGGGCACGCGAAGTTCTCGCTGAAGGTCATCGGCTCGCCCTCGAGCACGTCGACCACGACCAGGCCCTCGGCCAGCGCCGCGGCGGTCTCGACCGACTGCGCCAGCCGCTGCCGCAGGTCCTGCTTCATCACCAGCCGGTCGACCACGACCTCGATCGTGTGCTTGAACTTCTTGTCGAGCGTCGGCGGCTCCTCCAGCAGGTGCTGCTCGCCGTCCACCTTCACGCGCGTGAAGCCCTCCGCCCGCAGCTCCTCGAAGACGTCGCGGTACTCGCCCTTGCGGTCGCGGACGACCGGGGCGTTGACCGTGAACCTCGTGCCCTCGGGGAGCTGGAGGATCTGGTCCACGATCGCCTCCTGGCTCTGACCCGCGATCGGGCGGCCGCAGACCGGGCAGTGCGGCTTGCCGATCCGCGCGTAGAGCAGGCGGAGGTAGTCGTAGATCTCGGTAACCGTGCCGACCGTCGAGCGCGGGTTGCGGCTGGTGGTCTTCTGGTCGATCGAGATCGCCGGGCTGAGGCCGTCGATCGAGTCGACGTCCGGCTTCTCCATCATCTGCAGGAACTGGCGGGCGTAGGCGCTGAGGCTCTCGACGTAGCGGCGCTGGCCCTCCGCGTAGATCGTGTCGAAGGCGAGACTCGACTTGCCGCTGCCCGAAAGGCCGGTGACGCAGATCAGCGCATGGCGCGGCAGGTGAACCGTGATGTCCTTGAGGTTGTGCTCCCGCGCGCCGTGGACGACAAGCTCTTCCTGGGCCATAACCGGGCAAGTTTAGCTCCGGCGGGTGACGCGAACAAGTGTTCGCTTTGCTGCGGCGGGCGCCCGACCACGGCCAATCCACGGCGCGGGCGACGAGGCCCGCGCGCACCGGGTTCTGGAGCACGTACTCGACCGCCGCGGCCAGGTGCTCCTCGCTCTCGACCACCCACGACGCGAAGCGCTCGCCGAAGAGGTGGCCCCAGCGTTTGTGCCTCCGGTTGAACGCCTGGGCGTAGACCCCGTTGAGCCGGCGCATCCCTTCGGAGAGGCGCCAGAGCTCGGTCTCGAGGACGAGGTGGTGGTGGTTCGGCATCAGGCAGAACGTGTGCACGCGCCAGTCGTGGCGGTCGACCTCCTGCGCGAGGAGGCGGAGGAACAGGCGGAAGTCGTCCACCACCCGGAACGTCGCCGCGCGGGCCACGCCTCTCGTCGTGACGTGGTAGATCCCGCTTGGGGGGAGGTCGTTTCGCGGTCGCCTCACACCCGCCGACGCTAGCGGCGAAAGGCACCTGAAACGGCCCGCGTGGACGAGTCGTCACACCTTCGACACGCCTTCGGCGCCCTCTCGGCACACAGCCATGTCCGTTCGGGCCGACCGCCAGGGACAGTCCCTGCCCGTGCGGCTACGAGACGTCGGTCCGGCTCACGACGACCGCGCCAGCGAGGGCGAAGGCGCCGGCGTACGCGAGCGCGAGGAGCAGGCCTGGCAAGAACGCGAGCAGGCTCGAGCCCTGCGCCCCCGCCTCAACGACGCTCGCGATCGCGTGTCCCGGTGCGTAGCGGTCGACGTGCGCGATCGCGAGCAGCGGCTCGGCGACCAGCAGCCAGACGAACACGACGACCACCGCCGCCGTCTGCCGCCGGACGAGGCAGCCGAAGCCGACCCCGATCGCCCCGGTGACCGCCGCCGCTGCGACCGTCCCGAACAGCGGGCGCACGACACCGGCGGAGCCGAGCTGCAGGGGAACCGAGCGAGCCGAGAGCAGCAGCGCCGCCAGCGCCCACGCCACCACGCCGGCGAGCACCGCGACCGCGGCGCCCGCGATCCCGCACGCGAGCAGCTTCGCCAGCACCACCCGCTCGCGCACGGGCGCGACGAGGAACGTGTGGCTGATCGTCCCGTGGCCGTACTCGCCGGCCGACGCGACGACGCCCACGAGCAACGCGATCAGCGCCGCGACCCCGGCGATCGAGATCACGTCGCGCTGACTGCCCGGCTCCGCCAGCGACGACAGCGAGTCCTGCGAGACGTGTAGCGAGATCACGAGCACCTCGAGCGCGACGACCAGCAGCCCGAGCCAGAGAAGCAGCCGCGTCGTCACCAGCTTCAGCAGCTCCGAGCGCAGCAGCCGCATCACTAGTCCTCCCCCTCGGCCGTCAGCTCGAGGAAGACCTCCTCGAGGGTCGCCCCCTGGGGACGGAGCTCGTGCAGGACGATCCCGGACGCGGCCGCGATCTCGCCGACCCGCTCGGCCGGCCCGGCGACGACGAGCCCGCCGCCTCCCTCCTCCGAGGCTTCGAGCCCGCCCTGCCGCAGCTCCGCCGCGAGGCGCGCGGCGTCCGGGCTGCGCACGACCGTGCCGCCGCCGGCGCGCGCGGTCAGCGCCGCAAGCGGCTCCTGCGCGATCAGCCGCCCGTGGTGGATGATCACCACCTCGTCCGCGAGCTGGGCCACCTCGGCGAGCACGTGGCTCGAGATGAGCACGGTGCCGCCCGCGGCCGCGAACGAGCGCAGGAACTCGCGCAGCCAGCGGATTCCTTCCGGGTCGAGGCCGTTCGCCGGCTCGTCGAGCACGAGCAGCCGCGGCGTTCCGAGCAGCGCGCCGGCGACGCTCAGCCGCTGGCGCATGCCCAGCGAGTAGCCGCCCACGTGCCGCCGCGCCGCTTCGGAGAGCTCGACCTCCTCGAGCACCTCGTCGACCCGCGCCGCCGCGATGCCCGCGGCGGCGGCGAGCACGCGCAGGTGGTTCCGCCCCGACCGCGCCGGGTGGAAGCTCTCCGACTCGAGCACGGCCCCGACGGTCCGCAGCGGGTCGCGCAGCGCCGCGTACGGCTTCCCCTCGACCCGCGCCTCACCGGAGCTCGGCCGCACCAGCCCCAGCAGCGCGCGGAGGGTGGTCGACTTGCCCGCCCCGTTCGGGCCGAGGAAGCCGGTGATGCTGCCGGAGTCGACCGCGAAGGTGAGCCGGTTGACTGCGAGCGTCGAGCCGTAGCGCTTCGTGAGCTCGTGAATCTCGACCGGCGCCGCGCCGGGCATCAGCCGGCGAGCCGCTCGACGAGCCGGTAGACGCTGCGCGGATGCGGCACGTGCTCGATCTCGAGCGGCCCTGCGACGAGCGTCCCGTAGCCCAGCAGGCGACCCGACAGGCTCTGCTCGAGCTCGAGCCGCTCCACCGTGCGCAGCCGGACGGCGGAGGCGCGCCGCCGCAGCGTCCCGTCCAGCACGCACACCTTCTCGGTCGTCACCACGACCCGCGTCCGCTCCCACCGCCAGACGGCGCGCAGGCACACCGCCGCGCCCAGCCCGAGGAGCGCTGCGCCGGGGAGCACGAACGGCCACGGCTGCGCGAGCAGCGCTGCGCCGAGGCCCGCGAGGAGGACGGCCTGGCCGAGCGGCCGAGCGAGCGAGACGCCATGCCGGCGGGTATCGAAACAGACCTCCTCGTCCGTGGCGAGCATCGCGCGACCCCGCTTCGGCGGATTCGGCTCCACTCCTGCGTTTGCAGCTTTCGCAACGGGGCCAAAAACGCTTGATGGCCGACAGCGCTCGCAAAGCCTTCGTCGTGACGATCGTCGCAGTCGCAGTCGTGGCGGTCGCCCTTGCGCTCTGGAAGCTGAAGATCGTGATCGCGCTGGTCTTCCTCGGCTTCATCGTCGCAGCCGCCATGCGCCCGGGGGTCGACCGGCTCGCGGAGCACCGCGTTCCACGGCCGCTGGGAGTTGCGCTGCACTACGTCGCGCTCCTCGCCGCGATCGCCTTGCTGCTGTGGCTCGCGGTGCCGAGAGCGATCGACCAGGTAGACCAGGCGATCGGCGGCGTGCCGACCTCCCAGCAGCAGCTCGACCAGAAGGCCAAGCACTCGACGGGGATCAAGCACCAGTTCTTCGTCGGGCTGCAGAAGCGGCTCGGGAAGCTGCCCTCGGCCGGCAGCGTCATCCATCGCACGGTCACGATCGGCTCGAAGGCGCTCGAGGCGCTGGTCGGCATCTTCTTCGTCTTCGCGACGGCCGCCTACTGGGTCTTCGAGCGCGAGCGCGCGATGGGCTTCGTGGGCTCGCTCTTACCACGCAGACACCGCCGCACGGCCCGGGACACCTGGATGCTGATCGACGCGAAGCTCGGCGCGTACGTCCGCGGGACGCTGGTGCTGGTGGTCTTCGTCGCGACCGTGCTCTCGCTCGCCTTCTGGGCGATCGGCGTGCCCTTCTGGCTGCTCCTCGGCGTGTTCGCCGGCGTCGTCGAGATCGTGCCGATCATCGGGCCCCTCATCGCCGGCGTCATCGCCGTCGGCGTCGGGCTGACGGCGTCCTGGCAGGTCGCGCTCTACGCGGGCATCGCCGTCCTCGCGGTGCGCCAGTTCGAGGACTACGTCGTGATCCCGCGCGTGATGGGGCATGTCACGGGCCTGTCGCCGCTCGTCGTGCTGGTCTCCGTGAGCGCGATCGGGCTGCTCTTCGGCGGCTTCTACGTGTTGCTGGCCACGCCGTTCGCTGCGTTGATCGCCACGCTCATCGACGTGATCGTCCGGGACAAGGATCCCGCCGAGGAGGACCTCCCCACGGTCCTCTTCGCGAAAGAGTCCTCCGGGAGCTAGGCCTTGCGCCAGCGGCCGAAGATCAGGCCGCCGAGCGTGAACCCGAGGCCGAAGGTCCCCAGCGCGAATGCGCCGATCGCGACCGCCTTGCGCCACGACGAGAGGCGGGCCCAGCGCCCGAGCGCCTCGCGGTCGGCCTGCGTCAGCGGCTCCCCCCTGCGCTGCTTGCGCAAGGCGCCGCCCGCCCTCAACCCGAGGTAGAGGTCGTCGAAGATCTCGGTCGACTCATCGGGCACGGAACTCAGTGTAATAGCGTGGGTTCGGCGTTGGCCGTGCGGCTCCTGCACATCTCCGACCTGCACGCGGGAAGCGTGGAGGAAACCGCCGTCGAGCGCAGTCTCGAGCCGCTGATCGAGCGCGTCTCGCCGGAGCTGATCGCGGTCACGGGCGACCTCGCGCACCGCGGGCGGCGGGCCGAGCACGCGCGCGCGGCCGCCTTCCTGCGCGGGCTCGGGAGGCCGCTGCTCGTCATCCCGGGAAACCACGACATCCCGTACACCTTTCCCGCCCGCTTCACGCGCCCCTGGGCCGAGTTCGAGCGCCAGTGGGAGACGGTCGAGCCCGTCTTCCGCTCGGACGGCCTCCTGGTGGTCGGCCTCAACTCGGTGCGGCCCTGGCGGCACCAGTCGGGCGGGATCCGGAGGACGCAGATCGACCGCGCGCGCGAGCTCCTGGGCGGAGCGCCGCAGGGGGCGCTGCGCGTCGTCTGCCTGCACCACCACCTGATCGGAGCACCCTGGCGCTCACGGAAACGGCCGGTCTCGCGGCGTTCCGAAGTGCTCGCGGGCCTCGTCGACGCGGGCGCCGAGCTGATCCTCGCCGGGCACATCCACCAGGCGGCGGTCAGCGAGCGGCACGAGTTCGAGGTGGAGCGGGACGGGCTCCGCGGCGTGACCGTCTCCGTCGCGCCCGGGCTCGGGCAGCCGCGCCCGAACCGCCGCGGCGAGGCGCGCGGCCTGCACGTCTACGAAGCCGACGAGGAGTCGCTCGCCGTCCAGACCTACACGTGGCGCGAGGACGATTGGGGGCTCACGGCCGCCCGGACGTTCCCGCGCGGCCGCGAGCCCCTCGATACAGAGCCTGCCTAGGTTCCGACGAGACGGCCGCGCCGCTCGCCGAAGAAGCGGCCGACGAGCGCCACCAGCACGATCGCGACGATCACGCCTACGACGAACGCCCAGAAGCCGCTGAAGATCAGGCCTGCGACTACCAACGATGCGATGCCGATCAGGATCGTGACGATCCAACCCATCGGGTCCCGCCCCGGGTGGAGCAGGCGGCCGAGGGCTCCGACAAGCGCACCAACGAGAATGAGCCATATCCAGTGCATGACGGTGATCGTCCCCGGCGTTGTCCGCAGCGAAACCTGCCGGCCTACGGGCGCGTGAGCAGCTCGGCTTTCTTCGCCTCGAACTCCTCGTCGGTGAGGACGCCGTCGCGGCGAAGCTCGTCGAGCTTCCGGAGCTGGTCGGTGACGTCGTCGCGCGGCTCCGCCCGGCGGGAGCCCGGCGGGCCGAGGAGCGTCCCGAGCTGCGACTTCTCGGCGGGTGGGCGGTGCGCCTCGGGCCCGGTGATCGGCCGCTTCTGGACGAAGCGGCGGTAGCCGATGAGCAGCAGCATCGACGCGACGATCGAGCCGATCAGGATCGCGAAGACGCTGCCGGAGTCCTGCTGCGCACCGAAGATCGCGGCCGCGATGCCGCCGCCGAGGAACGAGCCGAAGATCCCGAGCAGGATGGTCATCGGCACCGACATCGGATCCGGCCCCGGCACGGCCCAGCGGGCGAGCCCGCCGATGATGAAGCCGGAGATCAGCACCTGGATGATCGCGCCGAGCATGCGGGAGAGGCTATGCCGAGAGGTCCGAAAGCGCCACTTGCGAGGCCGCCGGCGCAGGGCCACCATGTCGCCTCTGGAGCCGCCGATCGATCACCGAGACGTCACGACTATCATGGCCCTGCTCGGAGATATCCGGCTGGACGTGCAGACAATTCGAGTCCTACTGGAGGACGACGATGGCGAAGAGGAAGACTCCGAGGCTGACCGCTGAGGAGCTTGCGCGTCGGGCCGAGACGACGAAGATGCTCGAGGAGCGAATCGCGTACCACGAGGCGAAGGCGCGCGAGGAGGAAGCCGCGCGCGGCCGCCGGCGAAAGCAGTAGCTCCTAGGCCGGCGCCTCCGCGGCCGCCTGCAGCTCGCGGCGCAGGTCCTTGATCTCATCGCGCAGCTTGGCCGCGTACTCGAACCGCAGCTCCTCGGCCGCGGCGTACATCTCCTCCTCGAGCTGGATCACGAGCTTCTCGAGCTCGGCGGGCGCCATGCCCTCCACCTCGGCCTTCCCGCGACGGCGGCGGCCGGGCACGGTCGGCGACTCGAGCGCGAGGAACTCAGCGATGTCGGAGACGCCCTTGACGATCGACTCCGGCGTGATCCCGTGCTCCTCGTTGTACGCGAGCTGCTTGGCGCGGCGGCGGTCGGTCTCCTCGAGGGCGTACTTGATCGCCTCGGTGTGCTTGTCCGCGTACATCAGCACCTTGCCGTTGACGTTCCGCGCGGCGCGGCCGATCGTCTGGATCAGCGCCGTCTGGCCGCGGAGGAAGCCCTCCTTGTCGGCGTCGAGGATCGCGACCAGCGAGACCTCGGGGAGGTCGAGCCCCTCGCGCAGGAGGTTGACGCCGACGAGCACGTCGTACTCGCCGAGGCGCAGCTCGCGGATGATCTGGATCCGCTCGAGCGTGTCGATCTCCGAGTGGAGGTAGCGGGCCTTGACGCCCGACTCGAGCAGGTAGTCGGTCAGGTCCTCGGCCATCTTCTTCGTCAGCGTCGTGACGAGCACGCGCTCGCCGACCTCCTCGCGCCTGCGGATCTCGTTCAGCAGGTCGTCGATCTGGTTCTTCGTCGCACGCAGCTCGACCTCGGGGTCGACGATCCCGGTCGGGCGGATCAGCTGCTCGGCGACGCGGGTCGCGTGGCGCAGCTCGAACGGGCCGGGCGTGGCCGAGACGAACACGAGCTGCGGAACCTTGTTGAGGAACTCGTCGAAGCGGAGCGGACGGTTGTCGAGGGCGGACGGCAGCCGGAAGCCGTGCTGGACGAGCGTCTCCTTGCGCGAGCGGTCGCCCTCGTACATGCCGCCCAGCTGCGGGACGGTCTGGTGCGACTCGTCGACGAAGAGGACGAAGTCCGACGGGAAGAAGTCGAGCAGCGTGTGCGGCGCCGAGCCGGGCGGGCGGCCGTCGAGGTGGCGGGAGTAGTTCTCGATCCCCGAGCAGAAGCCGAGCTCCTGCATCATCTCCAGGTCGTACTCGGTGCGCTGCCGGATCCGGTGCGCCTCGAGCATCTTTCCCTCCGCCTCGAACCCCTTGACCTGCTCCTCGAGCTCGTGCCGGATGTTCTCGGCCGCCCGCTCGATCGTCGGCTTCGAGGTCACGTACTGGGTCGCGGGGAACAGCGCGAGGTGCTCGAGCTTGCCGTAGACCTCGCCCGTGAGCGGGTCGAAGTGGGTGATCCCCTCCACCTCGTCGCCGAAGAACGAGATCCGGTAGGCCGACTCCATGTAGGCGGGCTGCACCTCGACCACGTCGCCCTTGACGCGGAAGCGGCCGCGGCCGAGCAGCGTGTCGTTGCGCGCGTACTGGATGTCGATCAGCTTGCGCAGCGCCAGGTCGCGGTCGTGCTCCTCGCCCACCGTCAGCAGCACCACGCGCTTCTCGTACTCCTCGGGCGAGCCCAGGCCGTAGATCGCGGAGACCGAGGCGACGATGATCACGTCGCGGCGCGAGAGCAGCGCGGCCGTGGCGGCGTGGCGGAGGCGGTCGATGTCGTCGTTCCGCGACGAGTCCTTCTCGATGTAGAGGTCGGCCTGCGGGACGTACGCCTCGGGCTGGTAGTAGTCGTAGTAGGAGACGAAGTACTCGACAGCGTTGTCGGGGAAGAACTCGCGGAGCTCGTTGCAGAGCTGCGCCGCCAGCGTCTTGTTGTGCGCGATCAGGAGCGTCGGGCGCTGGACCTGCTCGACGATCCAGGCCATCGTCGCCGTCTTGCCCGTGCCGGTCGCGCCGAGGAGCGTCTGGTAGCGCTCGCCCGCCTCGATCCCCGCGGAGAGCTCGGCGATCGCCCCCGGCTGGTCGCCGGTCGGCCGGTACACCTCCGAGGTTTTGAACTCCGCCATCGGGCCAAGGGTACCCGCATGGTTTCGGTTCGAGAACGCCCGCCCTACGAGGCGTACGCCTCGATCATGGGCGTCTTCGCGGGCGGTCTCGCGGCCGCCGGAGCGGCGGCGCGCCTGCTCGACCGCGACCCGCAGTGCCACACGGCGCTCGACTTCGCCGTCCTCAGCGCGGCCGCCTTCAAGGCCGCCCGCACGCTCTCCCACGACGAGGTGACGAGCTTCATCCGCCAGCCGTTCGTCCGCGGCGACGCGCACTCCGGCGAGGGCGAGGAGCCCGTCCAGGGTGGGATGGAGCAAGCGATCGGGGAGCTCGTGACCTGCTCACGGTGTGCCGGGACCTGGGTGGCCGCCGCGCTCGCGGCGACGCAGGTCGTCGCGCCGCGCTTCGGACGGCTGCTGACCTGGTCGCTCGGCGCCGCGGCCGCGAACGACTTCCTGCAGGCCGGCTTCAGCGCGCTCGCCGGCAAGGCGAACGAGCTGAGCTAGCCCGCGGGAGCAGGCTGCAGGCGCTGCCGCCCGAGCTCGCGAGCGGACGACGCGGCGACGACGGCCATCATCGCCGTCTGCACCACCGCAAACCCGACGAGCACCGGGGTCGTGCCGAACGCGTCGAGCACCGGTCCCGTGACGAACAGGCCGAGCGGGTTGACGACCGCCCAGCCGACCATCGCCGTCGTCAGCACGTTCGGCCGCAGCGGCGCCGGGACGCGCAGCGTCGTGATCGTGTGCAGGCTCGGGTTGACGAGGCCGTTCGCGATCCCGGAGGCGAGGATCAGCGCCGCCAGGCCGATCACCGGCAGCGGCAGCCACAGGAACCAGAGCGGCAGCGCCTGGAACATCGCGAAGGTCGCGATCACCGCGAGCCCCGCGAAGCGCCGCGTCAGGTACTTGAACGAGATCGCGTTCCCGATCAGCGCACCGATGCCGAACGACGCGATCAGCAGGCCGGCGATCGACGCGTGGTGGCCGAAGCGGTCGAGCACGAGCACCGGCACGGAGATGAAGAACGCCGTCCAGGCCGCGTCGCCGAGCGCGAACGTCGGCCACCAGACCCGCAGCAGCCGGTCTCCCTTGATGAACCGGAGGCCCGCGCGGACGCTGCGGTGCTCCTCGTCCTGCTGCACGGGCGGCCGGCTCGGCACGAAGATCGCGACGAGGCCGAGCGCGACGACGTAGGTCGCGGCGTCGATCACCAGCACCGGCGCAGCGCCGATCAGCCCGATCAGGATCCCCGCGAGCGCCGGCCCGACGAGGATCGTCGCCCGGTTGGCGCCCTGGAAGAGCGCGTTGGCCTCGCCGACGCGCTGCTCGTCCTCGCCGATCAGCTCGGGGACGATCACCTTCTCCGCGGCGAAATGCGGCGCCGCGAAGGCGCCCAGCGCGAACGCGACTGCGAGCAGGAGCGCGAACGAGACGCCCACGGTCCAGTGCAGCACCGGGATCACGAGCATGAGCGGAGCTCGGGAGGCGTCGCAGAGCATCATCGTCCGCCGCGCGCCGAGCCGGCCGAGCACGCGCCCGCCCGGGAGCCCGAGCAGCGCGAGCCCGATCACCTCGGCGGCGACGACGAAGGTCGTGTGCGTGGCCGAGCCGCTCGTCACAAGTACGAACCAGGGCAGCGCCAGCCACGTCATCTGCGCGCCGGTCGTGGAGATCACCTCGGCCGCGAGCAGCGCGAGGATCGAGCGGTCGCGCAGGAGGTCGGTGCGGCTCATTCCGCGGGCTCCGGGAGCTCCCGCAGGCGCAGCAGCGGCGACGGCAGCAGCCAGATCACGCCGAGGGTCGCGCCGACGGCGCCGATCCAGAGCGTCTCGCGCAGGCCGATCCACGTCCCCAGCGCGCCGCCGAGGAGCGAGCCCAGCGGCCGGACGCCGTAGTTGACGAGCATGTACGCGCCGGCGACACGCGCTCGTAGCCGGTCCGGGATCAGCGCGGCGTTGATCGAGGCGGCCGTAATGTCGAGCACCATCACGCCGAAGCCCGACAGGAACTCCGCGGCGAAGAGGCACGCGTAGATCGTCAGGTCGCTGCCGCCGGCGAGCGGGACGAGCACGAGCGGCACCGGGAAGAGCACGCAGCCGAGCGCGAACGCCGGTCCCGCCCCGATCCGCCGGTTGATCCGGCCCGTCACGACCGAGCCGATCAGGCCGCCCACGGAGGCCGAGCCCAGGATCAGGCCGAGCACCCCCGGCGTGACGTCGAGCGAGCGCGTCACGTAGAGGATGAAGAGCGCCCAGAAGACGAAGTTGAAGAAGTTGATCGTCGCCGTCGCGAGCAGCGCCGAGCGGACGATCGCCGAGTGGCGGATGTACCGGATGCCCGCCTTCACGTGGCCACGCTCGGCTTTCTCCGTGGGCGGCTCGACGGGGTCGATGGTCGAGAGCGCGAGCGCAGAGGCCAGGAACGAGAACGTGTCGACGACGAGCGCGCCGGCCGCGCTGAAGGCCTGGACGAGGAGGCCGCCGACGCTCGGGCCGGCGATGTACGAGAACGCCCGCGAGCCGTTCAGCAGCGAGTTCGCCTCCAGGTAGTGCTCGCGCTTGACGAGCGAGACGAAGAGAGTGCTGTAGGAGACGAAGAAGACGACGCTCAGCGTCCCGACGAGGAAGCTGACGACGTAGAGCTGCGCCAAGGTCAGCAGGTCGAACCAGTAGGCAAGCGGGATCGTCGCGAGCAGCGCGGCGCGGCCCAGGGCGGTGGCGATCATCGTCTGGCGCCGCTTCCCGCGCCGGTCGACCCACGCGCCCGCGTGGAGCGAGAAGAGCAGCCCGGGAAAGAGCGAGGCCGCGCCGAGGTAGCCCATCTGCGCGGGGCTCGCGTCCAGCGCGAGCACCCCGACGAGCGGCAGCGCGAGCAGCGTGATCTGGTCGCCGAAGAGCGAGATGGTCTCGCCCGTCCAGAAGCGCCGGAACTCGCGCTCGCGCAGGGCCGTCGGCAGCCGCAGCAGGCGTTGCGGAGCCGGCGCGACGGCCGCGCCGCTCGTCGGATCCTGAGGAGTCATGCGCGGCTGACCGTGACGTCGCCGCTCATGGTCGTGGCACGAAGCTCGACCGAGGGGCCGCCGTTCTCGGGCGGCGAGTCGCTGACCGGGAGCCCGGAGCGCACGTCGCCGCTGCGCGAACGGGCGTCGACCCAGAGGGAGGAGCCCTCGGCGATCCCGACCTTCAGGTCGCCGGAAGCGGATTTCAGGCTGATGTTGCCCTCGACGACCCTGCCGATCTCCTGGTCACCGGAGGCCGTGTTGACGCTGACCGAGGAGCGCGCCTCGCGCACGATCACGTCGCCCGAGGCGGAGTTCGCGCCGAGCTCGCCGTGGACCTCGCGCACGATGATGTCGCCGGAGGCCGTGTTGATCTTGGCCTCGCCGGCCAGGACTCGGGCCTGGATGTCGCCCGAGGCGCTGTTCAGGCGTGCGTAGCCGCCGACGTTGCCGAGCTGCACGTCGCCGCTCGCCGCGTTCACGCGCGCGTCGCCGCTGACGTCGCCGAACTCGATGTCGCCGGAGCCGGACTCGACCTCGACCGAGCCGAAGCGGCCGCGGCCGCTGACGTCGGCGGAGCCGGTCTTGGTCTCGACGCTCGACCCCTCCGGGCAGGTGACCGAGACGAGGACCTCGGCGTTGCGGAAGAGGCCGCGGCCCCGGTCGCGCGCGTCGATGACGACCTCGTAGCCGCCGCCGCGCTCCCTCAGCTCGACCCGCGCGTTGGCGACGGCGGCGGTGCTCGCGTCGTTGTCGCGCAGCGGCTCGAGCACGACCGTCGTCTCCTGCGTCTCGGCGGTCTCGAGGCGAACCTCGCCTCCGCCGATGCGGACCTCGAGCCGGACGTCGCCCGGCGTCTCGAAGGTCTCGGTCCTCAACGCCCACGCCTCCCGGCGGGCACGATCTGCGGGCGCTGAGGGCGGCGGTCGACGCGAACCTCGACGTGACCGAGCGGGATCGGGTAGTAGCGCACCATCGTTCCTCCCCTCCTAGCCACGGGCGTAGCCCGTGAGCCGGTTGCCTGACTGCTGTGACGGAGCCGACGTGCTCGAGCGCGAGAGCGCGCGGACGATGTACGTGTTGACGGAGACGCCCTCGCGCGCCGCCGCCTTCTCGACCTCACCCTTGAGGTTCTCGGGCAGACGGAGCGTGATGCGCGCGGTGTAGGCCTCGTCTGCGGCCGCCGCGGGCGCCTCCGGCTCGTCGCTGACGTACACGAGCTCCGGGTCCTGGCCGGTCAGCCGCACCTCGACGTGGCCGGCCGGAAGCTTGTCGTTCAGCTCGAGCGCCGCTTCCGAGAGCGCGTCGAGCAGGCGCAGGCCGACGGAGGCCTGGAGCGTGACGACGAGCCGCCCGGCCGCCGTGGCCGTCGACTCGTCCCCCAGCTCCGCGACCGCCGTGAGGTCGGCCTTGAGCGCGTCGATGAATCTCTGTAGCTGCATCGTGACGTCACTATGACATCACTCTCGATGTCTGTCAAGCGTCAGATGTGATTTCAGCCTGACATGTAGAGCTGATCCCTGTATCCACGCCGATAGAGCGTCTTCAAGTGCTCGACGCGGGCCACGTAGTGGCGCGTCTCGGCGAAGGCAATCCCCTTCCCTTCGCTGCGCCAGTCGTCGACGTTCTGCTGGCCCGCGTTGTAGGCCGCGAGCGCCGTCTTCTCGTCGCGGTACTTGTCGAGCAGGTGCCGGAGGTACCACGACCCGTAGCGCACGTTGATCTCCGGGTCGTCGAGGTCCGAGACCCGGAACTTCGAGCCGCCCGTGTGCACCGCGATCCCCTTCGCCGTCGCGGGCAGCAGCTGCATCAACCCGATGGCGCCCGAGCTCGACCGCGCGTGCGCGCGGAACTTGCTCTCCTGGTAGATCACGCCGGCGAGCAGGGCCGGGTCGAGGTGGTAGTTGCGCGCGTGCCCGCGGACGATCGCGTCGTAGCGCAGCGGGTAGCGCAGGCGCACGTACCAGGCGGGCTCGGTCGAGTTGACGTAGGCGAAGGCGGCTCCGAGCGCGGCGCCCACGACCAGCAGCGCGAGCAGCTTCCTCAGCCCGAGAGCTCCCGTAGCACTTCCTCCACGAAGGCGTCGAGCTCCTCCAGGGAGCCGTCGTTCACGTAGGCGAAGTCGGCCTGGGCCACCTTCACCGAGTCTGGCAGCAGGCGCGGCTCGCGCTGCTCGACGGCGACGTCGCTCCGCCCCTCGCGCACCGCGGCCGGCGCGGTGACGACCACGACGGCGTCGAAGCGCTCCTGGCCGCCGACCTCGTACAGGAGCGGCACCTCCGTCGCGCACACCGCGGGCGGCTGCTCCTGCGCCGCGAGCTCCTCGCGCCAGCTCATGTACTCCTGCACCACGCGCGGGTGGAGCAGGCCTTCGAGCCACGCGAGCGCGGCGGGGTCGGCGAAGACGATCTCCGCGATCGCGCCGCGGTCCATCTCCCCGCGCGGGTCGAGGACGCGGTCGCCGAAACGCTCCACCACCGCGTGGTGCACCTCGTCGTCGTCGCTCAGCAGGCGGTGGACGATGTCGTCGCTGGAGATCGTGGCCGCGCCGTGGCGCGCGAAGGCGGCGAGGGCCTCGCTCTTGCCAGCCCCGATGCCGCCGGTGACCGCGACGGCGACCGGGCGGGCCAAGGCTACTCGGGGTCGTCGGCGGGCTTTTCGGCCGCAGAGGCTTCGGCCTCGGACGGCTCGGGCTCGGGCTCGGCTTCGGCCTCGGCCGGCTCGGGCTCGCCCGCGGGTACCTCGGTCGGCTCGGAGCCCTCGGGCTGCTCGGACTCGGCCGCTTCGGCGACCGGCTCCGGGGTCTCCGCCTCGGTGACCGACTCCGGGCTGTCCGGCTCGGCGATCTCCGCCTCGGCGACCGGCTCGGAGGCCTCGGCTTCGTCGACCGGCTGCGGTGTCTCCGGGAAGACCTCCTCGGAGAGGTCGAGGTTCGGCGTGCCCTCCACGGCCTCGGCGTCGTCGGCGCGCTGCTGGACGCCCCCGCCCTCGACCCGCTTGAGCGAGAGCGAGAGCCGGCGTCGCTCGGCGTCGACCTCGATGATCTTGGCGCGCACCAGGTCGCCCTGCGAGACGACCTCGCGCGGGTTCTCGACGTGGTGCTGCGCGAGCTCGGAGATGTGCACGAGCCCCTCCACGCCGGGCAGGATCTCGACGAAGGCGCCGAACGTGACGACCTTCGTCACGCGCCCCTCGACGACGTCGCCCTCGTGGTAGTTGTCGATCACCTGCTGCCAAGGGTCGCTCTGCGTCTGCTTGAGGCCGAGCGAGATGCGCTGGCGGTCGCGGTCGATGTCGAGCACCTTCACCTCGACCGTCTGGCCGATCTCGAGCACCTCGGAGGGATGGTTGACGTGCGACCAGGAGAGCTCCGAGATGTGGATGAGGCCGTCCATGCCGTCGAGGTCGACGAAGGCGCCGAAGTCGACGATGTTCGAGATCTGGCCCTCGACGACGTCGCCCGGCTGCAGGTTGTCGAGAATCTCCTGGCGCTGCTCCTTGCGCTCATCCTCGAGCACGGCGCGCCGGGACAGGACGACGTTGTTGCGCGAGCGGTTGAGCTCGATCACCTTGGCCCGCAGCTCCTGGCCGAGGAACTCGTCCAGATCCTGGACGCGGCGGATGTCGACCAGCGACGCCGGCAGGAAACCGC
>DASSQK010000121.1:0-15915 GCA_035702555.1 Gaiellaceae bacterium
CGGGATGAAGGTGAAGACGCTGGAGGCGATGGCGAGCGGCGTCCCGGTGGTGACGACCGCCGCAGGCGCGGAAGGAATCGGGCCCTCCGACGGCGTGCTCGTCCGCGAGCGGCCGGAGGAGCTGGCCGCCGCCGCGGTCGAGCTGCTCGCGGACGAGGGAGCCCGCCGGGAGCGAGGCGCGGCTGCGCGTTCCGACTTCCTGCGTCGCTACTCGCCGCGGCCGGCGACCGAGCCGCTGGTCGAGCTCTACCGCCGGATGGCGTAGGCGTGCCGGCGCGCGTGCCAGGCGAGCCGCGCCCGAGCCGCCCGCGCGGCACCGTAGGCGCGCCGCCGCTTGAGGCCGGCGGGCGCCGAGGCCCCGCTCGGGGCTGCAACCGAGACGGTGGGCGTGCAGGTGCTCGTGCGCGCGACGCAGACCTTGTAGGCGTACGAGCCCTTCGCATTGCGCGGCAGCGCGTCGGAGTAGGCGCCGGTGTTGGAGATGGTCGCCCGGCGGCTGCCGTTGCGGAAGACGTCCACGCTCGCTCCGGCGAGGCCGTTCCAGCCGAGCTGGACGGAGCTGCCCAGGAGCCGCGCCGTCAGCGACGGAGCCGGAGGCGGCGGGGGCGGTGGTGTGCCCGCGACGGTGCGCAGGATCGCCCCGCTCGTCGGCCCGAGCGTGACCGAGGTCACCTGCGAGCCGCCGAGCGTCGCGTACGTGCCGCCGAGGCTCACGGTGACCGTCGAGGAGGTCGGGTTGACGACGACGGTGCCTCCGGTGAAGTTGCGGCGCCACGCCGACCCGGCCTGGAAGCGCGCCCCCAAGGGTGAGCCGACGTCGGCCGTCCAGCCGGCGCCGTAAGGATCCTGCGCCTCGGGGTCGCTCGCCTCGAACAGCAGCGCGCCGCCGTTCGCCGGCTGGTCGAAGAGCAGGAAGTTCGCCCGCGCGTAGGCCATCGAGCGCTCGTCGGCCTTCGGCGCGTAGGTCAGCCCGAGGAAGATCTTGCCCGCGTTCTCGGTGAGCTCCTGGAACTGCTGCCGGTACGTCCAGTCGTTGCCGGCGAACCACCCGGAGGCAGTCGAGCCCCACTTCGAGTAGTACTCCTGCATCGCCCCCGAGGTGAACTGGAGCCAGTCGCTCCAGGTCGCGTGCGCGTCGTAGTCCGACGCCCACGGCGCCGAGAGGTTCGGGATGGCGAGGAAGCCCGAGCTGCGCAGCGCGGGCCCGACGGTCGCGAGCATCGAGCGGGTCGCCGCCCGCCACGCCGCCGAGGTCGGGTAGCGGCCGATCGTCCGGCCGTGGAGGTGCCAGCTCATGTCGGTGTTCGTGTCGTCGAGCAGCACGCCGTCCCAGCCGCCCGAGCGGACATCGGAGAGGACGCTCGAGAGCCAGCTCGCCTGGTACGCGGGGTTCCCCACGTCCATCATCCACGCCTGCTGGAAGTAGTACGAGTTCAGGCGCGAGCCGCCGGGGTCGGTCAGGAACCAGTCCGGGTGGTTCCGGTCGGCGTCGCAGTACCCGACCCCCGCCGTGAGGTAGCGGTTGTCGACGCCGCCCGAGCACGTGTACGACATCGTGAAGCTGAGGTTCTTGTAGACGAGAGCCTTCAGCCCCGGGTTCGCGGCCTTCAGGGCCGGGAGCAGCGGTGCGTCCCACGAGTTGAGCACGACGTAGCGGTAGCGCGAGAGGTCGCCGCCCGACGCGGCGCAGCCCGTGCAGATGCGCAGCGCGCCGATGCCGGAGGGCGTCGTGGCGCGTGCCAGCCCCGGGAAGGCGAGGAACGAGAGGGCGGCCGCGACGAGGGCGAGACGGCGAGCGGTCACGCCCCCGAAATCGTCCTCTCGCCCGGGCGGCTACTCCCTCGTTCGGGCGATCACGACGAAACGCGCTCGTAGAGCGCCGCGAGGCGGTCGACCATGCCCGAGAGCGAGAGGTTGCGCTCCGCCTCGCGACGACCCTCCGCGCCGAGCCGGGCGGCCACCGCCGGATCGGCGAGGACGGCGACGAGCGCGTCGGCCAGGCCGTCGGAGTCGCCCTTGGCGGCGAGCGCCCCCGTCTCGCCGGGGCGGACGAGCTCGGCGGTGCCGCCGACCGCGGTGGCCGCCACCGGCACCGACGCCGCCATCGCCTCGGCCACGGCCAGCGGCGACCCTTCGTAGTCGCTCGCGAGCAGCGCGCACTCCGACTGGGCGAGCAGCTCGGGCACGTCGTCGCGGCTGCCGAGGAAGTGCACGGCGTCGGCGACGCCCAGCTCCGCCGCGAGCGCCTCCGAGTCCTCGCGGAGCGGCCCGGCGCCGAGCACGTAGAGCTCCGCCCCCGGAATCGAGCCGCGCGCCTTCGCGAACGCGCGCAACGCCACGTCGGGGCGTTTCG
Source organism: Gaiellaceae bacterium (assembly GCA_035702555.1). Classification (GTDB taxonomy): domain Bacteria; phylum Actinomycetota; class Thermoleophilia; order Gaiellales; family Gaiellaceae; genus AC-32. The sequence goes on from DASSQK010000121.1 coordinate 2,354, forward strand.
GCGGCGCGAGCCGGCCGCCCAGCAGGATCCGGCCGCGCACGGGCGCCCGGGGCAGCGCGAAGCGCTCCAGCGGCACGCCGTTCGGGATCACCTCGTACTGCTCTGGTCGTCCGACGCGGGCCTGGAGGCCCGCCTCGCGCTCGTCGTCGGACAGCGCGACGATCGTCCGGCACCAGCGGGCGGCCAGCCGTTCGAGCCCGAGGTAGAGGCGCGCCTGGGCCCCGTCGGCGGCCCACCACGACCAGCCGTGGGGCGAGAAGACACAGGCCTTCCGTTTCCCACGCAGCGAGGCGGCGAGCCGGCCGAGGAACCCAGCCTTCGCCGAGTGCATGTGCAGCACGTCGGCCTCGCCCGCCAGGCGCGTCAGCGTGGCGAGCGAGCGCGCGTCGCTCGCGCGCGGTTCGCGGTGGGCCTCGATCGCGTGCAGGCGGAAGCCGGACTCCTCGAGGCTCGCCCACGTCAGCGACTCGCGCGGACAGGCCACCTCGACGCTGAACCGGTCCTTAGGAAGCGCCCGCGCCAGCTCGACCACGTGACGGGCAACGCCGCTGTGCATGGGCTGCGCCGCCAGCAGGAGCCTTCGAGGACGTGGCATGTGCGCAGGGTATTGTTCGACGCCCCCGAACCAGTCTGGCGTCGGCCGACGCGGGTGCCGAGAAAGGAACCGTGGCTCTCAACGATCTCCTGCGAGTGTTCTGGCAGCGGAAGCTGCTCATCGTGCTGGTCGCGCTGGCCGTGATCGTCCCGGCCTTCGTCGCGACGAAGCTCGTCACGAAGCAGTACGAGTCGACGGCGACGCTCGGGGTGACGCCGAAGAGCGCCGGCCCCGAGGCGCTCACGCTCTTCGCGATCCTCGACCAGGTCGTGCCGTTCTACGCGGAGGCGGCCAACTCCCGCACGACCCTCGCGGCGGCGCGAGCCCGGCTCGGCCAGCGGCTCGGCGACATCTCGATCGAGACGTTCAAGGGCACCGGCCTGATGAAGGTCAAGGCCCGCAGCCCGAGCCCGCGAATCGCGCAGCTCAGCGCCCAGACCGTCGCGCACGTCCTGGTCAGGCGCGTCAACCGCGGCCAGGTCGGAACCGCGTCGTACAAGCTGGACGTGCTCGACCGCGCCTCGCTGCCGACCGCACCCGTCTTCCCGCGGACGCGGCTGACGCTCCTCGTCGCGGCCCTGCTCGGCCTCGGCCTCGGGCTCGCGGCCGCGCTCCTGCGCGAGAACCTGGCGACGAAGGTCGAGACGGCGGAGGACCTGAACGCCGCGAGCGGCCTCCCGGTCTTCGCCGAGATCCCGGCCGAGACCGCCGTGCCGAAGCTGCACACCGCCGACGACCTGGCGACGCAGCCGCGCCTGCACGTCGTCGCGGAGGCGCTACGCGACCTGCGCACCAACCTGCTCTTCACGGACGACAGCATCCGCTCCATCGTGGTCACGAGCCCCGACGGCAGCCACGGCAAGACGACGGTCGCGTTCGGCCTCGCGGCCACGCTCAGCCGCGCCGGCGCGCGCACGGTCCTCGTCGACTGCGACCTGCGCCGCGGGCGCATCGCCGAGATGCTCGGGCTCCCGCGCACGCCGGGCCTGATGGACGTCCTGCTCGGCGAGACCCAGCTCGAGCGCGTGATCCGGCCGACGGTCGACGGTCCCGACGTGCTGGTCGGCGGCCGCCGCACCGGCGACCCGGGGGAGCTGCTGACGCAGGAGTTCCCCGCCGTCCTGGCGGAGCTCGAGCGCGAGTACGACGCGGTGGTCATCGACGCGACGCCCGTCATCCCGATCAGCGACGCGCGCATCGTCGCCCGCTTCGCCGACGCGACCCTGCTGGTCGCCCGCGCGGGCACGGCGTCGCGGCGGCAGGTCCGCCACGCGGTGGAGCGGCTGGCGCTGATCTCCGTCAAGCCGACCGCGTCGGTGCTCAACCACTCCGGGGGAGTCAGCCGATCGAGCTACTACGTGCGCCCGACCGAGGATCCCCAGTCGCGCAGCCAGCGGCGGCTCGCCCGCAAGCAGCGCGGCGCCGCCCGCAGCTGACCGGAGCCCCGTGCTGTCGGCAGCACGCCTAGAGGCCCGCCGCCCCGACGCCGCGCTCGCGGCCGGCGCGCTCGCGGTGGCAGGAGCCGCCGCCCTCCTCGCCGCCGGCGCGGTCGCGCTGCCGCGGGAGACGCTGCTCGTCGCTGCGGGCGCGGTCGCCTTCCTCTTCCTGCTCACGCGCGTCGACCTGGCGATCCTGCTCGTCGTCGCGACGGCGCCGCTGGAGGGCCAGTTCGGCTCCGGGTCGGGACCGCTCAGCGTGACGAAGGTCGCCGGCTACGTCTGCATCGCGGCGTTCCTCTACGCGCTGGTGAAGGAGCGTCGCCCGCTGGTCTTCGAGCGAGGGCAGGCACTCGTACTCGGCATCCTCGGCCTCGCCCTGCTCTCGACGGCCTGGGCCGCCGACCAGACCTCGGCCGCGATCACCACCACGACGCGCTACGCAGGCTTCGCGGTGATCTACGTGATCATCACCCAGTTCGGCCACGACCGCGTGCTGCAGCGGCGGATCGCCTGGACGCTCGCCGTGACCTGCACGATCGCCGCCGCCCTCGGGCTCTACTACTACCTCTACGGCAACGCGCAGCTGGCGACGCTGCCGAACGCGCAGCAGAACGACTTCGCGTTCATCCTCGCAACCTCGCTGCCGTTCATGTTCTTCCTGCTCGGCCGGACCCGCGCGCTGCGGCCGGCGCTGCTGGCGGCGATCGCGCTCGTCTCCGCCGCGATCCTGCTCAGCCTCTCCCGCGGCGCGTTCATCGGCCTCGGGGCGGGCTTCCTCGTCTTCGTCCTGACCGACCGGCGCCGGCTCCAGGTGACGGTGACCGCGGGCGTGCTCGCGGCCGTGGGGACGCTGCTCGTGATCCACAGCAACCCGCAGCGCTTCCACGAGGCGGTCTCGCTGAAGCAGAACGTCGCGCAGCAGAACGTCTCGACGCGCTTCGGCGCGTGGGGCGCGGCCGGCCGGCTCGCGAGCGACCACCCGCTGCTCGGCGTCGGGCCGGGGAACTTCCAGTTCCACTACAACCAGCTGACCGGCCAGCCGCTCGGGACGTTCACGCTGACGGTCGCGCACAACGCGCTGCTCGACGTCGGCGCCGAGCTCGGCCTCGTCGCGATGAGCCTGCTCGCGCTGTACCTCGTGCTCGCGTTCGTCCGCCTGTCGGGCGCGATTCAGCGCAGCTACGGCGACGAGTCGTTCGTCCGCGCGCTGCGGATCTCGCTCACGATCGCGATCGTCAGCGCGATGTTCCTCTCGGAGCAGTACTTCCTGCCGTTCTGGCTGATCGGCGGGCTCGCGGCCGCGATCTGGGTGCACGGGCAGCAGCAGAGCGAATGAGGGTCGTCTACGTCTCGACGATCGAGCGCGGCGGCCCCTTGACGCATCTCCGGCAGCTCGCCCCGCGGGTCGCCGCCGAGGGGGTCGACGTCCACGTCCTCTGTGGAAGCGAGGCCCTCGCCGAGAGCTTCCGCGGGCTCGGGCTCTCGGCGGAGGCGGTGCCGGTGTCGCACAAGCTGGACGTGCTCGGCGGCCGGGCTCTCTGGCGGAGGCTCGACGGTGCGGACGTCGTCCACACCCACGACCGCCGGGCCGGGCTGTTCGGACGGCTCGCCGGCCGCCTGCGCGGCGCGGGGGTGCTCCACACGCTCCACGGCATGCCTGAGGAGATCGCTGCGCGGATCGGCCGCCCGGACGCGCCCGACCCGCCGGGCGTCTCGCGCGCCCGTCTCGCCTGGCTCGAGCACGGCTACCTGCCGATCGAGGCCGGCCTGACGCGGCTCGGCCACGTGATCGCGCCGTCGCAGGCGATGGCCGACTTCATGGTCGCGCACGGTTTCGCGCCTCGACTCGTGCACGTCATCGGCTATGGAGTCGAGCTGGACGGCGACCGCGAGCCGCGCGAGCACGAGGTCCTCGTCGCCGCGGTCGCGGCGAATCTCGAGTACTGGAAGGGGATCGACGTCCTGCTGGACGCTGCGCGGCTAGTGAAGGCGCCTCTGCGGCTGGAGGTCTACGGCACCGGTGCCCTTCGCGACGAGCTCGAGCAGCAGGCGCGAAGGAACGGCGTGGACGCTCGCTTCCACGGCTTCGTCGGCGACATCCGCGAGCGCCTGGCCGACGCCGACGTCCTCGTCCAGCCCTCCCGCGCCGACACCCTGCCGCTGGCGGTGCTCGAGGCGATGGCCGGTGGTCTTCCGGTCGTCGGCGCTCGCGTCGGCGGGATCCCGGAGCTCGTCGTCGACGGCGAGACCGGATTCGTGGTGCCGCCCGAGGACCCGAGGGCGCTCGCGGGTGCCCTCGACGCGCTGGCAGCCGGCCCCGAGCTGCGGCGCCAACTCGGGCGCCGCGCACGCGCACGCGCGCAAGAGGTGTTCTCGCCGGAGCGCGCGACCCGCAGGATGGTGGCCCTCTACGAGGAGCTGTGCGGATCCTCCACGTGATCCAGGAGCTCCGCCCGGGCGGCGCGGAGCGCATCCTCGTGTCGGCGTACCGCGGCGCGCGGGAGGCGGGCCACGAGGTCTTCGTCGCGGCGGCGCCAGGCCCCGTGGCGGCCGAGCTCGATGGCGAGCCGCTGCCGCTCCCGCTCGTGCAGCGGCGCCCGTGGCGGATTCCGCAGGCGGTACGCGCGGTCCATGCCGCCGTGCGGGAGACGCGGCCCGACGTCGTCCACGCCTACAACCCGATGATCGGCCTCGCCGCCGGCCTCGCCACGCGGCGCGGCCGCCGCCCGCCCGGCCTCGTCAACCTCCAGGGCGGCGCCGAGGAGGACTGGCCCGCGGCGGTGCGGCTCGTGCGCCTCTCCGGGCTCGCGCCCGTGGCGTGCGGCCCCGGAGTCGCGGCCGCGATGGAGGAGCACGGGCTCTCGCCGCTCGCGACCGTGCCGAACGCCGTCGGCCCCGCTCCCCCGCCCGCCGACCGCGCCGAGCTCGGCTTCACGGCCGAAACGCGCGTCGTGCTCGCCGTCGGCCGCCTCGTCGACCAGAAGAACCACGCGCTCGCGATCCGCGCGATCGCGGCGGTGCCGGACGCGGGCCTGGCGATCGCGGGTGAGGGCGAGCTGCGACCCGAGCTCGAGCGCCTCGCGTCCGGGACGGGCGTCGCCGACCGCGTCCGCTTCCTCGGCCTGCGCGCCGACGCCCGCGCGCTGATGGGCGCGGCCGACGCCGTCGTGATGCCCTCGCACTGGGAGGGCCTGCCGCTCGCGGCGCTCGAGGCGCTCGCCTCCGGGACGCCGCTCGTGGCGACGGATGTGCGCGGCCTGCGCGAGCTGCTCGCCGACGGCGAGAACGCGCTCCTCGTCCCGGAGGACGCGGCCGCGCTCGCCGCAGCGCTGCAGCGCGTGCTCGACGACCCAGGGCTCGCGGCGCGGCTCACCGCGGGTGGCAAGCAGGTCGAAGGGGCGGGCTCTGACGCGCGCCTCGTCGAGCGCTTCCTCGAGCTGTACGAGAGGCTGGCCGCGTGAGGGTCTCCGTTGTCGTCCCGGCCTACGACGCGCAGACGACGGTCGGCGCCGCGATCTCGTCGGCGCTGTGGCAGACCTACCGCGACCTCGAGGTCGTCGTCGTCGACGACGGCTCGCGCGACGCGACCGGTGCGATCGCCGGAGCGTTCGGCGAGCCGGTGCGCGTCGTGCGGCAGGAGAACGCCGGCGTGGCCGCCGCCCGCAACCGCGGGATCGCCGAGGCGCGGGGCGAGCTGATCGCCTTCTGCGACGCGGACGACGTCTGGCTGCCGCGGCATCTCGACGAGCTCGTCGCGACCTACGACCTCCACGGCGGCGGGATCGCGACGTCGAACTGCTACTGGCTCTTCCCGAGCGGGATCCACCCCTCACGGACGCGGTACAAGGGCGGCTTCCCGAAGCCCGGGCGGCAGCGGCTCGCGATCCTGCAGCAGAACTTCGTCTCGACGATGTCGCTGTTCCCGAAGCGGCTCGCCGACGAGCTCGGCGGCTTCGCGCAGGGGCTCGAGGTGGCCGAGGACTGGGACTTCTGGCTGCGCGCGATCTACGCCGGCGCGCGGATCTCCCTGCAGCCGCGGCCGCTCGCGCTGTACCGCTGGGGCTCCGAGAGCCTCTCAGCCGCATTGGCGCGGATGGACGAGCATGCCGTGGTGGTGCTGCGGCGGGCGGCCGCGCGCGACGACCTGACCGCGGAGGAACGGGCCTACCTCGACCGGCGCCTCGCCGGCCCGGGTCCTGCGGAGCTGGGTCGCGCGGGCGACGAGGCGCTGCGCGCGGGCCGCTACCGCGAGGCGGCCGCGAGCTACCGGCGCGCCGCGAGCCTCGCTCCCGCCGAGCCGCGGCTCGTCTGGAAGGCACGGGCCCTGCGAGCCGCGCCGTGGCTGACCGGCCCGCTCGTACGCGCACGGCAGCTCAGGATCGAGAGCTCCGTGGGCTTCGACGAGGGGCACGTCCGCTGAGCGATCCGCTCCGCGTCGCCTTCGTCTGTACCGGGAACCGCTTCCGCAGCCCGCTGGCGGCGGGCCTGTTCTCCGCCGAGACGGAGGGGCTCGCGGTGGAGGTCGCGTCGTTCGGGACGCTCGACCTCGGGCCGGTTCCCGCGCTGCCCGAGGCGGTCGCGCTCGCCGGCGAGCTCGGGCTGGACCTGTCCGGCCATCGCGCACGGCACCTCGCCGACCTGCGCGGCCAGGACCTCGTCGTCGGCTTCGAGCGCGGTCACATGGCGGCCGCAGTCGTCGACGCCGGCGCGGCCGTCGAGCGGACGTTCACGCTGTCCGAGCTCGTCGAGCTCCTGGACCGGCTCTCGGCTCCTCCCGGCGACGCGCGTGGACGAATCGCCGGGGCGCACGCCGCGCGTCCGCCGGACTTCCGCAACCGCCCGCTGGAGATCCGCGACCCGCTCGGCCTGCCTCCCCCGGCGCAGCGCGCGATCGCCCGGGCGGTGCAGGAAGAGGTCTCGGAGCTGGCCGCGGCCCTCTTCGACTAGCGCCGCCGGGCCTGCCAGCGATCCAGCGTCTCGGCGGCCGACCCGGCCCAGCCGCCGTGCTCGTCGATCCACGCGAGCAGGCGGCGGTAGACGCGGTCGAACCCCTTCGAGAGGCGCGGGTGGTGCTGCGGCGGATGCCAGAGGATCGCGACAGCGCCGCCGTGCTCGGCCACCGGCTCGAGCGCCTCGACCGCCGCCGCGAATGCCGCGTCGGCGTCGAGCCCGAGGTAGCGCTCCTCCGAGAGCGTCGCGTCCATCACGGCGAGCGGCAGCTCCCACGCACCGGGCTCGCGGCGCTCGGCGTCCCAGAGCCGGTACGGGTACGGCGTGCCGGCACGCAGGCCGGGGCGCGACGGCCAGCCGATGCTCGAGTCGTAGCGCAGGCCCGCCGCGCGCAGCTCGGCCGCGAGCCGCGAGGGGTCGCTGCGCAGGTAGTGGTGGCGCAGGCCCTGCAGGTCGCCTCCCAGCGCCCGCGCCTCCTCCTCGATCGCGCCCGGCCGGTCGCGCGCGCCGAAGGACGCGTGGAGGCCGACTTCCAGCCCGGCCCCGCGAGTCCGTTCGAGGGCAAGTGCGAGCGCGGGCCGGTAGCGCTCCGGGTAGCCGTCCTGCGGCGCCTCCTGCCGCGCGAGGAAGAAGCACGTCGAGCCGCGGCCGCCCTCGGCGTCGACCATCGCGTCGATCGGATAGTCGGGATCCCGGAAGGCCCAGGCGTCGACCGCAAAGGTGAGCCCCTCGCGCAGCCGCCGCCCCGAGCGGTGGTAGGCCGAGCCGGCGAGCTTGCGCCCCGCCGTCCTGAAGCCGCCGCCGCCGAGGAGGTCGACGTCGTGCGTGAGGGCCACGAGGAAGCGCTCCCCGCCGGGAAAGCCCCGCGGCTCGAGCCCGAGCCCGGCCGCGATCTCGGCGACCCGCGGCCCAGGCGGCTCCGGCGGCGGGAGCGGCCGCCCGTGCCGGTCGAGCTCCGCGTCCTGCTCGTGCGCGAGCGTGAGCAGGCCGAAGACCTCGTCCAGCCGCTCGTCCGCCACGCTGACCGACTCGTCGAAGGGCAGCCCCAGCGCGTCCAGCAGCGCGTCGAGCGCGTACCGCCGCTCCGGCGTCACTAGTCGCGCGGCCGCAGCGCGGGAAAGAGGATCACGTCGCGGACGTTGTCGTGCCCGGTGAGCACCATCGCCAGCCGGTCGATGCCGAGCCCGAGACCGCCGGTCGGGGGCATCCCGTACGCGAGCGCCTCGACGTAGTCCGGGTCGCCGGGCTCGCCGCCCGCTTCCCGCGCCTGCTGCGCGAAGCGCTCGGCCTGCTCGTCGGGGTCGTTCAGCTCGGTGAACGCGTTTCCGAGCTCCATGCCGCCGACGAAGTACTCGAAGCGCTCGACGATCGACGGGTCGTCGTCCGTGGCGCGCGCGAACGGCGAGAGCTCGACCGGGTAGTCGTGCAGGATCGTCGGCTCGATGAGTGTCGGCTCGACGAAGTTCGTCAGCGCGTGGTCGACGAGCGCCGCCCAGCTCTTGTCCTGCGTCGTATCGACCCCTCGCTCCTCGAGCAGGCTCCGCAGCTCGTCCTCGTCGCGCGTCCAGAGGCCCTCGGCCTCGAGCGAGTCCAGGAGCTTGACCCGTCGCCATGGCGCCTTCAGGTCGACCTCGTGGCCGCGGAAGGTGACCTGCGTCGTGCCGATCGTCTCCCGGGCGACCGTCTCGACCAACTCCTCGATCCGCGCCATCGTGTCCGTGTAGTCCGCATAGGCCTCGTACCACTCGACCATCGTGAACTCGGGCGCGTGCTTGTAGGAGACGCCCTCGTTGCGGAAGTCCTTGCCGAGCTCGTAGACGCGTTCGAGCCCGCCGACGATCAGCCGCTTGAGATAGAGCTCGGTCGCGATCCGCAGGTAGAAGTCGGCGTCGAGCTGGTTGTAGTGCGTGACGAAGGGATCGGCGAAGGCGCCGCCGTAGCGCGGCTGCAGCACGGGCGTCTCGACCTCGACGAAGCCGTGCCCGTCGAGGTAGCGGCGGATCGCCGCGACGATCTTGGCGCGCAGCTGGACGTCGGCGCGCGTCTCCTCGTTGACGAGCAGGTCGAGGTAGCGCTGCCGGTAGCGGGTCTCGACGTCGGTCAGCCCGTGGAACGTGTCCGGGAGCGGCCGGCGGATCTTCGCCAGCAGCTGGAGCTCGGAGGTGACGAGCGACGGCTCGCCGCGGCGCGAGCGGCCCGGGCGCCCGGTCACGCCGACGATGTCGCCGAGGTCGAGGTCGACCTTCTGCTCCGAGATCAGCTGAATCCGGCCCGTGCGGTCGAGCAGGTCGAGGAACGTGAGCTTCCCCATCTCGCGGCGCGCCATGACGCGCCCGGCCACGCGCAGCTCCTGCTCGAGCGTCTGTCCAGGCTCGGCCTTCTCCGCCTCGGCCCGGACCGCGGCGATCTCTTCCCTGTCTGGAAACCGCTTCGGCAGCACGGCGCTGCCGAGTCTAAGCGGCCTTGATTTCCAAAATCTTGAACTTCATCGACCCGCGCGGGGCCGCGACCTCGACCGTCTCGCCCTTCTTCTTGCCGATGATCGCCTTGCCGACGGGCGACTCGTTGGAAAGCTTGTTCTCTGCCGGGTTCGCCTCCGCGGAGCCGACGATCCGGTACTCGAAGGTCTGCTTCGCATCGATGTCGCGGAGCTTCACCTTCGAGCCGATCGAGACGACGTCCTTGGCGACGTCCTTCTTGCTGATCACGCGGGCGTTGCGCATTCGCTCCTCGAGCGTGGCGATCCGGTGCTCGAGCAGCGCCTGCTCGTTCTTGGCGTCGTCGTACTCGGCGTTCTCGGCGATGTCGCCGAACTCCCGCGCCGTGCGGATCCGCTCTGCGACCTCTCGGCGCTTCTCGTTCGAGAGGTACTCGATCTCCTGCTTGAGCTTTTCGTAGCCTTCCGGAGTGAGGATGACGTCCTTCAACGGGCCTCCTGAAAGAAAAACGCGCGGCGCAGGGGCGCCATCGCGGGCGGGGATGTTACCTGCGGGGGCGGACGGACGTCAACCCGGCGGGCGGCTACCATTTTTCGCTCTGTGCAGGTAGATCTCCGCAGCTCCTGGTGGATTCGCGACGTCGAGATCCCGACGCGGCTCGTGCTGGCGCCGATGGCCGGCGTGAGCGTGCAGGCGTTCCGCCGCCAGGGCCGCCGCTACGGGGCAGGGCTCGTCTGCTCGGAGATGGTCAGCTGCGCGGGGCTGCACCACGGGAACGAGCGCACGCTGGGGTATCTGCGCATCTCCGCGGACGAGCGGCCGCTCGCCGTGCAGATCTTCGGCTCCGAGCCCGAGGTGATGGCGGAGGCGGCGCGGATGGTCGAGGACGCGGGCGCGGACCTCGTCGACATCAACTTCGGCTGCCCGGTGAAGAAGGTGACGAAGACCGGCGCCGGCGCGACGCTGCTGGAGGACCCCGCGCGCGCGTGCGCGGTCGTGGAGGCGGTGGCGGGCGCGGTCTCGGTGCCGGTGACGGTGAAGATGCGACGCGGGCTCGGGCACGGGTCGCGCGCGTGCCTCGCGCTCGGCCCGCAGCTGGTGGAGGCGGGCGCGGCCTCGCTGACGCTTCACCCGCGCTCGGCGCGGCAGATGTACACGGGCGAGGCCGACCACGCGCTGACGGGCGAGCTCGCGCAGCTCGTCGACGTGCCGGTGATCGCGTCCGGCGACGTCACCTCGCGCGCGCGGGCGCAGGCGATCCTCGCCACGACCGGCGCCGCCGCGGTGATGGTTGGCCGCGCGGCGCAGGGAAACCCCTGGGCGCTGCGCGAGATCATCGACGGCGACGCCGCCGACCCGACGCGCGAAGAGGTCGTCGCGGAGCTGATCCTGTTCATGCGCGCGACGGTCGACGAGCTGGGCGAGCGCCGCGCGACGGGGTTCCTGAAGAAGTTCTACGGCTGGTACCTCGGCCGGGGCCGCTTCCCGCGCCCGTTCAAGCAGGAGCTCGTGCAGCTCGAGACGCTCGAGGCGGTCGAGGCGCGCCTGCTCGCCGCCGCCCCCGGCGCCGCCGAGGTGCTGCAGCGGCTGGAGACCGAGCTCCCCGGCGGCGAGGACGACGTCGTCCTCGAGCTCCCGATCTCGATCTACGGCGGCGGCTGATCGAGCCGCGTCCTTCCAAGTAACAGACTGTTACTTGGAGGTCTCGAACCCAGGCGGGGCCTGCGATTCGGGCGGTCGCGGGTCAAGTAACAGACTGTTACTAGGTGTGGTCGGTGGCGAACGCGCCGACGAGGTTCGCGACCCGGTCAGGGGTGAACGAGATCAGGTCGTGGATCGCGTCGGGGATCGATTCGATGCGAGCCTCGGGAAGCGCGGCGCGGAAGCGCGCAACGGCCTCGGCGTCCGCGCCGTCGGCCACGACGAGCAGCACCGGGACCCGAGCAGCGGCGATCGCCGGATACGCCTCGGCGAGCGGCTCGAGCCGGCTGCCCTCGTGAATCGCGCCGACGACCTCGGCCGACGCGACCGGCGCGACGCGTCCGCCCTCCTCTCGCATCGTGGCGCGGTGCGCTGCCTCGAGCGCGGGCGTCCAGCGGCGGAGCGACTCGCGCTCGAAGGCGAAGTAGTCCTCCCAGCTCGCGAACGTCTCCTCCTCCGCCTCTGCCCGCGCCTCCTCGATCGCGGCCGCAAGGCCGGTCGGCGCCCGCGAGCCGTGATGACCGCCCTCGACGAGCGCGAGCGCGGCCGTACGCTCGGGGAAGCGCGCGGCGAACCAGACGCCGACCCGGCCGCCCCACGAGAAGCCGAGGAACGCGGCGCGGTCGATCTCCAGCTCCGACAGCAGGCCTGCCGCGGTCTCCGCCAGTCGCGACGGGCGAAACGAGTCCGCGTCGCCCGCAGGCGAGAGCCCGTGGCCCGGCGGATCGGGCGCGACCACGTGCAACCCGTGCTCCTCCGCGAGGATCGGCCCGATCTCGTTCGCGTGCAGGCCGGTGCCGCCGAGGCCGTCCCAGTAGAGGAGAGCCGGATCGCCCCGCCGGCCCCACTCGTGGACTTTCACTCCCGGTTGCGCTCCCACACGAGCCGCACGCCCTCGAGCGTCAGGAACGGGTCGATCGCCTCCAGCGTCCGCGCGTGCGGGACGATCAAGTCGGCGAGGCCGCCGGTCGCGATCGTCCGGGCCTCGGCGCCGAGCTCGGCGCGGATGCGCTCGACGATCCCGTCCACCTGCCCTGCGAAGCCGTAGACGAGGCCGGACTGCAGGCTGGAGGCGGTGTTCTTCGCGATCACCGTCTCCGGCTCGGCGAAGTCGACCTTGAACAGCCGCGCCGCCCGGGCGAAGAGCGCGTCCATCGAGACCTCGATCCCGGGCGCGAGAACGCCGCCGACGTACTCCCCCGCCGGCGAGACGACGTCGAAGTTCGTCGAGGTGCCGAAGTCGACGACGATCGCCGGCGGCCCGTAGCGCTCGACCGCCGCGACCGCGTTCGCGATCCGGTCGGGTCCGACCTCCCGCGGGTCGTCGTAGCGGATCGGCACCCCGGTCCGCACTCCCGGGCCGAGCTCCAGCAGCTCCGCCCTCGCGTACTCCTTCGCGAAATCCTCGTACGAGCGGTGGAGCTGCGGCACCGTGGAGGCCAGCCCGATGCCGTCGACGGCCTCGAGGTCGAGGAAGCTCCCGTAGAGCGCCCCGAGCTCGTCCCCGCTCCGGTTGCGCTCGGTCGCCACGCGCCAGTGCTCACGCAGCTCGGCGCCGTCGAAGAGCCCGAAGACCGTCTGCGTGTTCCCGACGTCGATCGCCAGGAGTGCCATGCGGCGGAGGCTACTTCAGCGCCAGCGCCGGGATGCTCCAGTCGGAGTAGACGCCGCTGTAGGAGAGGCTGCGCGGGTCGACGCGCTTCGAGAAGAAGTAGCGGTTGTTGTAGGTGCGCATGGGAACGACCGGCACGAGGTTTCGGTCGATGTCCAGCTCGAGGCGGCCGAAGGCGCGGAGACGCGCGTTGCCGACGAGCTTCGCCGCCGTCGCGATCTTCCGTCGGTACGAGGGTGAGGTGATCAGGTCGGGCAGCAAGACACCGTCGCCGAGCAAGGTCTGGAAGAAGTCCAGCGGATCCGGGTACTGGGCGCACCAACCGGTGTTTGTCGCGAGATCCCACCCGCTCCTCGGCGGGAACTCGAAGTACGTTCCGGACAGGCCTTTCATGGTGATGTTCGACGGCTCGAACCCGAGTCGGACGAGTGAGCGACGAACGACCTCGGCCTGGGCGGTGTTGGCGCTGCTGTTCGCCAGGTACGCGAGCACGACCTTGCCGCTCCCGAAGTGGCCCTTCGCCAGGCGTTGGGCCTGCGCGATTTGCGGGGTGGCCGAGTACGGCGCCGGCGACGTGCGGAGTCCCGGGAAGCTCGGCGGGAAGAGGCGCGCCCAGGGCGAGCCGGCGTATGGCCCGGCCTGCGCTGCGTAGGTTCTCCGGTCGACGGCCCAGCTCACGGCCTGGCGCAGGCGTACGTTGTTCCTGAACACGCCCTTCGCGGTGTTGAGCAGGATCCAGCCGACGCACGGCACCGGCTTCGCCCAGAAACGCGACCTGTTGACGCCGAACCGCCGGCCGAGAGCAGCGGCCTCGGCGGCGGGCCACG
>DASSQK010000122.1:0-8708 GCA_035702555.1 Gaiellaceae bacterium
CGCTCCCAGCGGCAGGTCGTCCCAGCGACCGCTCGCGACGACGAACGGCTCCTTGACGCCGAGCTCGCGGAGAACCGGCTCCAGCTCGTCGAGACCCCAGCGGACGATCACAGGCGCTCGCGGGCGAAGTCGAGGAACGCCTCCGCGGCCCGCGTCGGCGAGCGTCCGGCCGAGCGGACGAGCGAGATGTCGCGCGCGGGGTCGAGCCCCTCGACGCGCGCGGTTGCGAGCGTGCCCGCAGCGAGGTCGGCCGAGATGCCTGCGCGCGAGATGAAAGTGACGCCGAAACCGGCGGCGACCGCGGCCTTCACGGACTCCTGCAGCCCGAGCTCGAGGCGCGGCTCGAGGTCGCGCAGGCGGACACCGGCGCTGCGGAGCTCGTCCTCGATCACGTGACGCACGCCCGCCCCCTCCTGCATCACGATCAACGGCTCACCGCGCAGCTCGGCGAGCGTCACCGTGCGATCGGCGAATGCGTGCGCCGGCGGCACCGCCAGCACGACCTCGTCGCGGAAGAACGGCTCGAAGACGACGCCGCGATGGCGCCGGGCCGCGCCGACGACGCCGAGCTCGAGCTCACGCTCCGCGACGCGGTCGACGACGGTCTGCGTGTCGGAGATGGAGAGCGAGACGCCGACGCCGGGGTTCGCGCGCTGGAACTCGCAGAGGAGGACGGGGACGACGGTGCTGCCCGGGCCGGTCGAGGCGCCGAGGTGGAGCGTGCCGCCGAGCTCGCCGCCGTCGGCGGCCTGCAGCTCGTCGACCAGCTGCTCCTCGAGCTGCAGCATCCGCTGCGCGCTGCGGTAGAGGGCGGCGCCGGCCTCGGTGGGCTCGACGCGGCGGCCAGAGCGGTCGAGCAGCTTGCGGCCGAGGCGCTTCTCCAGCGAGCGGACCTGCAGGCTGACGGCCGGCTGCGTGACCCCGAGGCGCTCCGCCGCCTGCGAGAAGCTCCGGCGCTCGACGACCGCGCAGAATGCGGCAAGCTGGCGCGTGTCCATAAGCGAAGCTTATCCGTCGAAGTCACACATCCGGCACAGTCACGTGACAGTCGCGCGCGGAATTCGTCGATACGATCGCGGCTGGGTGGTGGGTTAGGGGTGCCCCAGCAGCAGCGGGATCCGAAACGGGCGTGGGCCGGACGGGCGTAGCATCTGGGCGTGGCGGCTCCGCAGCCGAGGCCGAGCGACTCGTTCGTCGAGCGCTTTTCTACGCTCGTGCGCGGGTCGCCCAAGCGCCGGGTCGACCTCGAGCTGCGCGCCCTCGACGTCGTTCTCGCGGGGTTCTTCCTCCTCGTCGCGTCGCCGCTGATCGGCCTGATCGCACTGGCGATGCTGCTCACGAGCGGCCGGCCGCTGCTCTACCGGGGCGAGCGCGTTGGACGCGACGGCCGCATCTTCCAGATGCTGAAGTTCCGCACCCTCCGCCCCGGCGCCGAGGAGCGGCTCGGCCCGTACCTCGGCGAGGAGCTCGTCCGCCGCACGCGCGAGGAGACGACCGGTCTCGGCCGCCGCTTGCGCGCGGCGCAGCTCGACGAGCTGCCGCAGCTCTGGAACGTGGTCCGCGGCGACATGAGCCTCGTCGGGCCGCGTCCGATCCGTCCTCGCTTCTTCGAGGAGCTCGCGTCCGAGCTGCCCGCGTACTGGCAGCGCCTCGTCGTCCGCCCCGGTCTCACCGGGTTCGCGCAGGTGCGCCGCGGCTACGAGACCTCGATGGCCGAGAAGCTCGCGCACGACCTCGAGTGGATCGCGGACCGCTCCGTGCCGCTCTACCTGCGCACGCTCGTGTCGACCGCGACGCGCGTCCTCGTGCAGACGGTGCGGAGCCTCTTCAGGAGCGGCGACTAGACTCGAAGCCGTGTGCGGGATCTGCGGGATCGTCGCGGCGGACGGACCCGCCGACCCGGGCCGGCTCGCGCGGATGAGCTCGAAGCTCGTCCACCGCGGCCCCGACAGCGACGGCACCTTCGTCGACGGCCCCGCCGGGCTGGCCGCGCGCCGCCTCGCGATCATCGACCTCGCGACCGGCGACCAACCGATCGCGAACGAGGACGGCACCGTCCACGTCGTCCAGAACGGCGAGCTCTACAACTACCGCGAGCTGCGCACGGAGCTCGAGCGCGCGGGCCACCGGTTCCGCACGCAGGGCGACACCGAGGTGCTCGTCCACCTCTACGAGCAGGAGGGGCCGACGTTCGCCCGCCGCCTGCGCGGGATGTTCGCCGTGGCGCTCTGGGACGCGCGGCTCCGGCGGCTCGTGCTCGCGCGCGACCGCTTCGGAATCAAGCCGCTCTACTACCGCGCCTCGGGCGGCGGGCTCGAGTTCGCGTCGGAGCTGCGCTCGCTCCCGCGCGGAGAGATCGACCTCGACGCGCTGGAGGCGTTCCTCGCGTTCAACTCGATCCCCGCACCGCTGACGATCTTCCGCGACTCGCGCAAGCTGCCGCCCGGCCACGTGCTCGTCTGGGAGGCGGGCGAGATCCGGCTCGAGCGCTACGCGCGGCCTGGTCCTGTGCCGGTCGACGAGCTCCGCGAGGACGACGAGGCCGAGCTGCTCGAGGAGCTGCGCGCCCGCCTGCGCGACTCCGTCCGCGCGCACCTGATCGCCGACGTGCCCGTCGGCGTCCTGCTCTCGGGCGGGATCGACTCCTCCGCGCTCGCCGCCCTCGCCGCGCAGGAGACCGCGGAGCCGGTGCGCACGTTCTCGATCGGCTTCGAGGAGCGCTCCTTCGACGAGCTGTCCGACGCGCGGCTCGTGGCCGAGCGCTACGGGACGCGGCACCGTGAGCTCGTGCTGCGGCCGGACGCGGCCCTGCTCCTGCCCGCCCTCGCGGACGCGTTCGACGAGCCGTTCGCGGACTCGTCGGCGCTGCCGACCTACCTCGTCTCGCAGCTCGCCGCCGAGGACGTCAAGGTCGCGCTCTCGGGCGAGGGCGGGGACGAGCTCTTCGGCGGCTACTACACCTACGTCGCCGACCTGCTGGCGGAGCGCGTCGGCGGGCTCGCCGGGATCGCCCGGCCGGCCGTCGAGCGCCTGCCGAGCTCGACCGCGCGCGCGAGCTTCGACTACAAGGCGAAGCGGTTCACGCGCGGCGCGCACCTGCCTCCGCTCGCGCGCCACCACGCCTGGAAGGAGATCTTCTCACCGGACGCGCGCGCGCAGCTCACCGGCCGGCGGCACGGCTTCGACCCGGTCGACCTCTACCGCGAGCGCTTCGCCGAGACCGAGGGCGCCGAGCCCCTCGCCCGGCTTCAGGACGTCGACCTCGGCATCTACCTCGTCGACGACCTGCTGGTGAAGACCGACCGCGCCTCGATGGCGCATTCGCTCGAGGCGCGCGTGCCGTACCTCGACCCGGCGGTCGCGGGATTTGCGCAAGCGCTGCCGAGGCGGCACCGGGTGAGCGGCCTGCGCAAGAAGGTGCTGCTGCGCAAGGCGGTCGCGCCGCTCGTCCCCGACCGGATCGTGCGGGGCAAGAAGCGCGGCTTCTCCATCCCGGCGGCCGCCTGGCTGCGCGGCGAGCTCGAGCCGTTCGCTCGCGACACGCTCAGCACCGAGGCGCTGCACCGGCAGGGCTACTTCGAGCCGGAGGCGGTGCGCAGGCTGCTCGACCGGCACGTCGCCGGCGAGGAGGACCTCTCCCGTCAGCTCTGGGGCCTGCTTGCGTTCACGCTCTGGCACGAGCGCCACGTCGAGCGCGAGCCGCAGGCCCTGCGTGAGCCGCGGCTGGAGGCGATGATCGGCTGAGCGCGCTGCCGCCGTTCCAGCTGGGCTGGCCGCGCACAGAGCTGCGGCGCCAGCTCGTCGAGGCCGTGCTGCGCGGCGAGAAGACCGCCACGGCCGGCCTCGCCGAGGACGACGACGATCCCGACGCCCGGCCCGGCGACCGCCGGCTGCTGCTCGGCTTCGACGACGAGCCGGTCGGGATCGTCGAGCTGACCGAGGTGCGGACCGTCCCGGCCGGGGAGATCGACGTGGAGTTCGCGCGGGACGAGGGCGAGGGCTTCGAATCGGTGGAGGACTGGCGCGAGGCGCACGAGCGCTTCTTCGAGCGGCCACTTCCCGACGACACGCCGATCGTCGCGACGCGCTTCCGGCTGGTGGAGCGGCTCTGAAGGTCTGGATCGACATCACGGCGCCGGCGCACGTGCTGGTCTTCCGGCCGATGCTGCGCATCCTGCGCGAACGCGGCGACGAGGTCTCGATCACGGCGCGCGACTACGCGCAGACGGTGCAGCTGCTGGAGCTGCACGGCGTCGAGGCGGACGTGCTCGGCCGGCACGGCGGGCGCTCGCGCCTCGGGAAGCTCCGCTCGCTGACGTCGCGCCTGCACGAGCTGCGCCGCTGGGCCCGGGGCCGCGAGCTCGATGTGGCGCTCGCCCACGGCTCCCACGAGCTGACGATGACCGCGCGACGGCTCGGAATCCCGAGCGCGACCACCTTCGACTACGAGTTCGCCTGGCTGCAGCACCAGTTCGGCTGCCGGGCCGCAACGCGCGTCGTCACGCCCGACGCGATCCCGCCCGACCGGCTCGAGCGGTACGGGGCGACCCCGCCGAAGCTCGTCCAGTACCCCGGCCTGAAGGAGGAGTACTACCTCGCCGACTTCGAGCCCGACCCGCGCGCGCTCGAGGGGTTCGACGTCGACCCGGCGCGGACGCTCGTCGTCGTGCGCACGCCGCCGGACGTCTCGCTCTACCACCGCCGCTCGAACCCGCTCTTCCCGCAGGTGCTCGAGCACCTCGGGCGCGACGAGCAGGTTCAGGCGATCGTGCTCCCGCGGACGGACGAGCAGCGCGAGTACGTCCGGCGGCTGGGGCTGCCGTCGGTGCAGGTGCCCGACCGCGCGGTGGACGGTCAGAGCCTGATCGCGTTCGCCGACCTCGTCGTCTCGGCGGGCGGCACGATGAACCGCGAGGCGGTCGCGCTCGGCGTCCCGGTCTACACGACGTACGGCGGCCGGCTCGGCGGCGTGGACGAGATGCTGATCCGCGAGGGCCGGCTGATCCCGCTCTCCGACCCGCGGGCGCTCGACCTCCGCAAGCGGGACGGCTCGGGCGAGCGCGTCAGGCGCGACCCGGCCGAGATGCTCACCCTCCTGCTGTCAGCTCGCGACGGCTAGCGCGTCGAGCACGTCGCGGCCGTAGCGCTCGAGCTTCGCCGGGCCGACTCCCGGGACCGAGGCCAGCTCGGTGATCGTCGCGGGGCGCCGCGCGGCGATCTCGGCCAGCGTCGAGTTGTGGAAGACGACGTAGGCCGGGACGTCGTCGCTCCTGGAGCGCTTCAGGCGCCACTCCTTAAGGGCGGCGTACGTCGGGTCGTCGGGCTCCGCGGCGCGCGGCCTGGGCGCGGGTGCGCCCGCCTGCACGCCGAGCTCGGCCAGGAACCGGCTCGGCTTGCCGGCCCACGTCAGCGCGAGCTGCCTGCGCGCACGCGTGATGCCGACGTAGAGCAGCCGCCGCTCCTCGGCCAGCCGCGCTGGCACCCGCTGCGCGGGCTTGCAGGGCAGCTCCTTCTCCTCCACGCGCGGGAGGAAGACGGCGTCGAACTCGAGGCCCTTCGCGCGGTGAAGCGTGAGCAGGTGGATGCCGCCCTGCGCGCCCTGGCCGAAGCGCTCCCTCAGCCACGCGACCCATTGCTCGACGGTCTTCGAGCCGTCGTCGAACTCCTCGGCGAGCTTGCAGAGCCGCGCGAGGTCGGCCTGGCGAACGAGCTCCCGCTCACCGACGCCGTCGGGCACGGGCTCGACCAGCCCCTGCTGCCGCGCGACCCGCCGCACCTCCTGCGCAAGCCCCCCGAACCCCGCGCCGCGCAGGCCCTTCAGCAGCTGCCGCGCCCCGTCGCGCGCGAGGAGCGCCGCGCCCTGGAACGGGATCTCCCCGTCCGCGAAGAGCTCCTCGAAGTCGGCCGAGCGGGCGTTCAGCCGCATCAGGACGGCCATCTCCTCGTACGGGACGCCGTCGGCGTGCAGCGCGCGCACGCGCTCGAGGATCCACGCGCCCTCCGCCTCGGACGAGTCGAAGCCGCGCAGGTCCGGCTCCGGGCCCGCCGGGCGCGTCGCGCGCAGCGTCTTCTCGGCGCCGCCGAGCTTCGGGACGAGCCGGTTCGCGAGCGCGAGCACCTGCGGCGAGGAGCGATAGTTCTCCTCCAGCCGCACGACCGTCGCCTGCGGAAAGCGCGTCGCCAGGCCGAGCAGCCACTCCGGCGAGGCGCCCGTGAAGCCGTAGATCGACTGGTAGTCGTCGCCGACGGCGCAGAGGTCGTCGCGCGCCCCGAGCCAGAGGTCGAGCAGCGACTGCTGGAGCAGGTTCACGTCCTGGTACTCGTCGACCGTGAAGGCGGCGAAGCGCTCGCGCAGCGCGGCCAGCGCCCACTCGTCCTCCTCGTACATGCGGATCGTGAGCTCGAGCAGGTCCTCGAAGTCGATCAGCCCCGACGACGCCTTGCGGCGCTCGTACTCGCGGAAGACCGTGTACATCAGGTTCTCGGGAATCGGCGGCTCGTGCTCGGCGATCCCGGCGCGGTACGTCTCCGGCGTCAGGCGGCGGTTCTTCGCCCACTCGACCTCGGTCGCAAGGTCGCCGGCCGGGCGGAAGCGATACGGCGGCGGAAGCGTGTTGCCGATCTGGCGCAGGAGCAGCGCCTTCGTCGAGAGGATCCGGCCTGGCGTGTCCCGCGCGCTCCGCAGCTGGGAAAGCGCCGCCGAGTGGAACGTCCGCGCCTCGACGCCCGCCACGCCGAGCCGCTCGAGGCGGGAGCGCATCTCGCCGGCCGCCTTGTCGGTGAACGTGACGGCGAGGATCTGATCCGGCCGCAGCGCTCCGGAGGAGACCTGCCACGCGATCCGCCGCGTGATCGTCGTGGTCTTGCCCGAGCCCGCGCCGGCGAGGATGCATACCGGCCCGCGGGTCGCCTCGGCCGCGCTGCGCTGCTCGTCGTTCAGCCCCTCCAGGATCTCCACCGCGCCACCGTACCCGCGGCGGTGGACGGCTCTAAACGAGCTTTTGTCCCGAAAGTGTGTCTTCTTCGGGAGCGCGCTCCGGCGCCGCGGCGTCCGCGAGCTGCGGGACGCGCATCATCGTCGCCAGGCGGGAGACGACCTCGAGCGTCTCCGCCTCGCGCACCAGCCGCTCGAGCTCGCCAAGCTCCTCCTCGAGCCAGGCCGCGTCGATGATCGGCCCGCGGACGCGCATGATCTTCGGGTGCGTCGTCGGCTCGGCGACCTCGCCCTCGCCCCACAGCTCCTCGTGCAGCTTCTCGCCGGGCCGCGTGCCGACGATCTGGACGTCGATGTCGTGCTCGGGGTCTTTCCCGGAGAGCCGGATCATCTGCATCGCCAGGTCGAGGATCCGCACGGGCTCGCCCATGTCGAGCACGAACACGTCGCCGCGCCCGCCGATCGAGCCCGCCTGGACGACGAGCGACGCGGCCTCGGGGATCGTCATGAAGTACCGCGTCATCTCCGGGTGCGTGACCGTCACCGGCCCGCCCTTGGCGATCTGCTTGCGGAAGATCGGGATCACCGACCCCGACGACCCGAGAACGTTGCCGAACCGCACCGCGACGAACCGCGTCGCGACGTCGTCGCGCGCGCCGTAGGCCTCGACGATCCACTCGCAGAGCGCCTTCGACTGGCCCATCACGGTCTTCGGATTGACGGCCTTGTCGGTCGAGATCAGGACGAAGCGCTCGGCCCCGAACTCGACCGCGGCGTCCGCGATCACCCGTGTCGCGAGCGCGTTGTTGCGCACGGACTCGAGCGGGTTCGCCTCCATCAGCGGCACGTGCTTGTACGCGGCCGCGTGGAAGACGACGTCCGGGCGGTAGCGGTCGAGCACCTGGCGCATCTTGGTGCGGCTCTTGCAGTCGGCGAGGACGGGGATCGCGGCGGCGAAGCCGCGGTCGTCGACGAGCTCGCGCTCGATCTCGAACAGCGGCGTCTCGCCCTGGTCGACGAGCACGAGCCGCTGCGGCCGCACGCGTGCGATCTGGCGGCAGAGCTCGGAGCCGATCGAGCCGCCCGCGCCCGTGACGAGCACGGTCGCGCCCTTCAGGTAGGACGCGGTCGTCTCGAGGTCGACCTCGATGGGCTCGCGGCCGAGCACGTCCTCGACCTGCACGGGCCGGATCTGCGTCGCGAGGTCGTTCTCGCCCGAGATCAGCTCGTAGAGGCCCGGCAGCGTCTTGACCGGGACGTTGCCCTCGCGCGTGACGTTCACGATCCGCTGGCGCATCTCGCCCGAGGCGGACGGGATCGCGAGGATCACCTCGTCCGGCCGGTTGTCGCGCAGGATGTGGCGCAGGTCGTCGGTCGTGCCGAGCACGCGCACGCCGTGGATGCGGAGGTTCTTCTTGCGCGGGTCATCGTCGATCAGGCCGATCGGCGTGTAGCCGAGCTGGCGGCTGCGCTGCATCTCGCGGATCACGAGCTGGCCCGCGTCACCCGCGCCGACCACGAGCACTTCTTTGCCGCGCGCCACGATGCCCGCGGTCGGCCGCTCCATCAGCGTCCGTGCGAGCAGGCGCGAGCCCGCGATGAACGCGAGCGTCAGCAGCAGGTCGAGCGCCGCGATCCCGCGCGGCAGCTTCACCGTCGGCACGGGCGAGATCAGGTACACGGCGACGTCGGCGAGCACCGTCGCGAGCGTCACTCCCCACGCGATCCGCCACATGTCGCGCGTCGAGACGTAGCGCCACCAGCGGTTGTAGAA
>DASSQK010000123.1:0-9640 GCA_035702555.1 Gaiellaceae bacterium
GGCCGACGCCCGGCAGCGCGCTCAGGTCGTCGGGCCAGCCGTGCTCGGAGACGACGCGAGCCGCACGCTGCAGGGCGACCGCGCGCCGGTTGTAGCCGAGCCCCTGCCACTCGCGGATCACGTCGGCGGTCGAGGCCGCCGCCAGCGCCTCCGCCGAGGGCCAGCGCTCGAGCCACGCCTGCCACCGCGGCACTACCCGCGCCGCCTGCGTCTGCTGCAGCATGACCTCCGAGACGAGGATCGCGTACGGGTCGCGCGTCCGCCGCCAGGGGAGGTCGCGGCCGTGCTCGCGGAACCAGGCGAGGAGCAGCTCCCGCACCGCGGCAGCCTAGACGAGCTGCAGGCGGCGGGCCTTCGCGATCGCCTCGAGCTGGGAGTGCGTCCCGAGCTCGACGAGAATCGCGTGGATGTGACTCCGGATCGTCGTCTCGGCGACGCCGAGATGGGTCGCGATCGCCCTGGCAGTGAGTCCCTCGGCCAGGAGCCCGAGCACCTCGGTCTGCCGCGTGGTCAGGACGTCGCCCGCCGACGGAGACGGCCGTTCCGCCGGACGCATCAGGTGCAGGAAGAGCCGTTGCTCGCCGTCGTCGAGAGCGACCGTCGACAGCTCGACTCGCCGCTCGGCATCACCCGCCTTGATGTGCAGGAGCTGGCACGGAACCGGCCAGCCTTCACGCGCCAGGCGTGCGGCCGAGCAGCCTGGATGGCAGACGCAGGCGCCATCCTCGCCGTGGCCGCCGATCACCTCCCAGCAGAAGCGCCCGATCGCGTCGTCGGCGGAGAGGCCCGTCAGCTCCTCCGCCGCGGCGTTCCAGGAGACGATCCGTAGCTCGGCGTCGAACGCGAACAGCGCGTCGCCCGACCGGAAGGCTCTTCCGGATCGCTCGGCCATGCCACGAGTCTTCTTCGGGGCACTCACAGCGACATCCGCGATTAATACGGATTGTCACGTAGGGCCGCCGAGCGCCGCCTCGTCAATCTTGACGAAGCTTTGCCCGACCGGCGCTCGTAGCGTGCTCGCACTGTTGGCTCACGCGCCTAGCCGGCGCGCCGAAGGGAGGCACACCGACGTGTTCGAGGTGACTGCCCAGCTGCAAGTGCGTGAAGGCGAGCTCGAGGGCTTGAAGCGCCAGGCTGCCGAGCTGATGAGGCTCACGCACGAGCTCGACACGAAGACCGTCCGCTACGACTGGTTCCTGAGCGCGGACGAGACCGAGTGTGAGGTCAGGGAGGCGTACGTCAACGCCGACGCGCTGATCGAGCACGCCCAGCACATCGGCGAGGCGAGGAACAAGCTCTTCCGCGACTTCGCCGACGGCCACACGATCACGTTCTACGCGGAGCCGTCACCCGCGCTGGCGAAGGCGATGGAGGCGATGCCGCCGGGCGCCGTCGCGGTCAGGCAGTTCTTCGCGTTCCAGCCCGAGGCGGCGTTTGCCGAGGAGGTTCCCGCCTAGGTGGGCACGTCAGGCAGCACAGCACCCGGAGCCCTGGTCGGGGCTCCGGGTGCGGCCGCGCAAGGGCGGCGCTGGACAGCGGGGCGGATCGCCGCGCTCGCGAGCGGCTCCGTGCTCGTCCTGGTCGCCCTCTGCCTGCTCGGTGCCGGGGGCGCGGGCGTCTGGGCCGACCTGACCCAGCGCGACGGCGGGTACGCCACGACCGGCGTCCGCCACTTCTCGACCGCAGGCTCGGCCCTGGCGACCGAGCACACCGACCTCGGCACGTCCGGGCTCGGCTGGCTGTACTCGCCGGGCGTGCTCGGCAAGGTCCGGATCCGGGTTACGCCGTCGGGCTCGAGCCCGCCGCTCTTCGTCGGGATCGGGCCCTCGGACGCCGTCGACCGCTACCTGGCCGGAGTGAAGCGCACCGTCATCTCCGACTTCAGGAGCGAGAAGACGGCGAACGTCGACGGCGGCAAAGCCGCGTCGGCGCCGGCGACCCAGGGATTCTGGGTCGCGTCCAGCAGCGGCACCGGCGCGCGCAGCGTGGTCTGGAAGCCGAGCGACGGCTCGTGGACCGTCGTCGTGATGGCCGCCGACGGACGAGCCGGGATCAACGTCAGTGCCGACCTCGGGGCCGAAGTGCCCGCGCTGCTCTGGGTCGCGATCGGCGTGCTGATCGCGGGCGCGGTCTTCCTCGCCGGCGGCGGGCTGCTGATCGCGGGCGCAGTCCGGAGCCGCGCCTCTCCCTCCGACGGACAAGGAGGAGTCATGTCTACACCCAACATCGCCGTGGCAGCTCCGCGCGAGCTGGCACTACCCACCGACGAGGCCGAGCGCTACGAGGCGGTGAAGCAGTACTCGGTCGCGCAGATCCTCGGTGTCTGGGCGGCTGCCGCGATTCCGATGGCCCTTCTGGCCTGGGTCGTCGCGCCGATCCTCGACGGCCATCTGAGCGGCACCGGCCGCGTGCCGATGATGAAGGCGCTGCTCCTGCTCATCACGGCCGGCCTGATCTGGCAGTTCGTGCTCGTGGCCCTGCTCCTCTGGCGCGAGCAGGGGACGCTTCGCTGGGCGGTGGTGCGCGAGGCGCTCTGGCTGCGCTCGCCGCGAAGCCCGAAGACGGGCCGGGTCGGAGGCAAGGTCTGGCTGATCGTGATCCCGTTCATCGTCCTGTTCGCGCTCGAAGCGGTGCTCCCGGCCGTCCCCGCGCCGAAGAGCCGCGACCTCGCGTGGTTCGTCGGCTCGGACGTCGGCCACCACTTCCTGAGCGGGAACTGGGGCTGGTTCGCCCTCATCATGGTGCTGTTCGTCTTCAACACCGTGCTCGGCGAGGAGCTCCTGTTCCGCGGGCTGCTGCTTCCGAGGATGAAGCGCGCCTTCGGCCGCGGCGACTGGGCCGCCAACGGCGTGCTCTTTGCCGGCTACCACCTCGCGACGCCGTGGCTGATCCCGTGGACGCTGCTCATCGACACCTTCGCGATCGCCTGGCCTTCGAGGCGCTACCAGAGCGCCTGGGTCGGGATCATCGTCCACAGCAGTCAGAGCGTCTTCTTCGCGGTGATCATCCTGACGCTCGTGACGTGAGGGAGGAACTCATGCAGACCATCAAGGACGCAGCGTCGGACTTCCTGAGCAAGAAGCGCGTCGCGGTCACGGGAGTCTCGAGAACCCCGAAGACGCACGGCAGCAACTCCGTCTACAGGCGCCTGAAGGAGCGGGGGTACGAGGTCTTCGCCGTCAACCCGAACGCGACCGAGGTCGAGGGCGACCGCTGCTACGGCAGCCTCAGCTCGATCCCCGGAGGCGTCGACGCGGTGGTGATCGGAACCCGGCCCGAGCGGGCCGAGGGCACCGTGCGCGAATGCGCAGAGCTCGGCATCAAGCACGTCTGGATGCACCACGGCGCGGGCGGGAGCAGCGTCTCGCAGGCCGCCACCGACTACGGCCGGGGGCACGGCATCACCGTCATCGACGGCGGGTGTCCCCTGATGTTCGCGCCCACGGCCGATCTCGGGCACAAGGTCATGCGGGTCGCGCTGTCGGGCCGCGTGCCGAAGCAGGTGTGAGCAGGACTACGCAAAGGAGAACACGATGAGCGTCAACAGGGACCTCCTGGAGCTGTACGTCGCGCGCTACAACGCGGGCGACCTCGACGGGGTGATGGATCTTTACGCCGAGGACGCCGTGCAGAACATGCCCGACGGCAGCTTCACCGGCCGGCGCGCGATCCGCGAGCGGCTCGCCCAGGAGCTGAGCGCGTTCTCGGACGTGAACCACGTCGTGCGCAGCTTCGTCGAGCAGGGGGACGCTTTCTGCGACGAGTGGACGTTCTCGGGGACGCACACCTCGCCGGTGCGGCTGCCGGACGGCCGCGAGCTCGCCCCGACCGGGACGAGGGTCGAGATCCGGGGCATGGAGTACTGCCTGATGCGCGACGGGAAGCTCGTCGTCAACACGCTCTACTACGACAACGTCGCGGTCGCGGCGCAGCTCGGTCTCCTGCCCGAGCCGGCCTTCGCGTAGGCAGGCGATGGAGGCTCGCGTCGCGCCGCGCCGGGGGTCGCGCGCCGGCGGCCTCTACCACGAGGAGGCCGGTGAGGGCGTCCCGGTCCTGCTGATCCATCCCTCGGGAGCCACGGCCTCGACCTGGGGCCCCGCGGTCGCGGAGCTCGCCCGCTTCGGGCGGGTGATCGCCTACGACCGGCGCGGCTACGAGCGGTCGCCGGGCGGCCCCGTGCGCTCGATGTCGACGCACACCGCGGACGCGGCGGGGATCCTGGAGTCGCTGGAGGCGGCACCGGCCGTCGTGGTCGGCACGAGCGCAGGCGCCGCGATCGCCGTCGACCTGGCGGTGCGCCGTCCGGACCTGGTTCGCGCGGTCGTCGCCCACGAGTTCCCGTGGCGGTACGCCCGTCACCCTCCGACCGCGTCGCAGGCCGCCGCCCTGGCGAAGATCGGGGCGCTCGTCCTCCTCCGCCGCGAGCGCGAGGCCGTCGAGGTCCTGCTGCGCTCCGCCTACGCCTACCGCGACGGGGGGAGCGCGTGGGAGGCCTTTCCGGACGAGTGGCGTCGGGTCGCGAGGGCGAACGCCGGGGCCGCCCTGGCGGACTTCCGGAGCTCGATCGGCGTCTACCCCTCTGCGGCGGAGCTCGCGACCGTCGCCGTCTCCGTCGTGTGCAGCTACGGCGCGCGCAGTCCGCACAACATGGCCCGGCTTGTACGCGGGCTGGCCGCCGCTATGCCCGGAGCGACGACGCACGTGATCGAAGGGGCCGGCCACGCGGCACCCTTCGACGCGCCGGGCGAGTTCGTGGAGCTGATCGCCGGAACCATCGCCGAGACCCGAGTCGGCTGACGCGGCCGGGGCCGGAAGACTCGGCGCGGCCGCCGCGTCCAGTGGGTACCAGTTCGCCAAGTGAAAGGGGGGAGGGTCCGATGAAAGGGCAGTTCGACGACACGGCCAAGATCGTCTCCAGCGGTGAGGGCCTCTGCGTGACCGGCCCGGCCGAGTGGGAGCCCGACGAGTCCGGAGCCGTGATCCACGTTCGCGTCAAGCAGGAACAGGTGGTCGCTACCGGCGACTCCGCCTACACGCCTTCGAGTGCGTCGACCTGGTCGGCGAAGCTGACCGTTCACTCCGGCACGTTGCAACCCGGAGCCGCCGACGCGAAAGCGCGTGCGACGGTGTCCCTGAACGACGGCCACACCGAGCCGTACAGCTGGCCGGATACGGTCGACCTCGTCTCGTAACGCGCGCGGGGCGTTCGGCGAGCGGAAGCACACGGCCGGAGCCCTAGACTCCTTCCGGCCGTGTGCTTCGAGCTCGACTCCTCGCCACCGGTCCCCGTCATTAAGGGCGCAGCCGTCTCGCACGACGAGCTCGTGCTCGAGGCCTCCGACGGCAACCGCTTCGCCGCGTTCGTCGCGACGCCCGACGCGGCGTCCGACACCGGGGTCGTGATCCTGCCGGACGTGCGCGGGCTCTACCGCTTCTACGAGGAGCTGGCCCTGCGGTTCGCCGAGCGCGGCTACGCGGCGCTCGCGCTGGACTACTTCGGCAGGACCGCGGGCGGGGAGAGGCGCGGCGACGAGTTCGAATACCGGCCGCACGTGGAGGCGGTGACGCCCGAGCACGTGCAGCTCGACGTGCGCGCGGCGGTCGAGCACCTCCGCGCCGCCCAGGGCGCGCGGAAGGTCTTCACCGTCGGCTTCTGCATGGGCGGGCGGCAGTCGTGGCTCGCGGCCGCCGGAGGCCACGGCCTCGCGGGGGCGGTCGGCTTCTACGGCCGTCCTGGGCGTGCGCAGGACGGCGCCCCCGGGCCGGCGCAGATGGCGGAGCGGATCGAGGCGCCGGTCCTCGCGCTGCAGGCGGGAGCCGACCAGAACATCACCGCCGAGCAGAACGAGGCGTTCGAGCAGGCGCTCTCCGATGCCGGCGTCGAGCACGAGCTCGTCGTCTACGAGGGCGCGCCGCACAGCTTCTTCGACCGCAAGCAGGAGGAGTTCGCGGCGGCCTCGGACGACGCCTGGCAGCGCACGCTGGACTTCGTCGATCGGCACTCGTGATCCGCGACGCACGGCCGGACGAGGCGGCCACGCTCGCGGCGATCCAGCGCGACGCCTCGCTCGCCGCCCTGGCGCACATCTTTCCCCCCGACGAGTACCCGTATCCCATGGCCGAGGTCACGGACCGGTGGGAGGACGCGCTCGCCGACGAGCGGGTCGCGGTCTTCGTCGCCGAGGACGGCGGTATCCCGGTCGGGGTGGCCGGGGCGCGCGCCGAGTGGCTCGACGGGCTCTACGTCCTGCCGGAGTGGTGGAGCCGCGGCGTCGGGCGCGCGCTGCACGACCACGTCCTCGACCGCCTTCGCGCCGATGGCTCGACCCAGTGCCACCTCTGGGCGCTGGAGCACAACGACCGCGCGCGCCGCTTCTACGAGCGGCTCGGCTGGCGCGAGGACGGCACGAGCCGCGTCGTGCCGTTCCCGCCGCACCCGACCGACCTCGGTTACTCGATCGACCTCTAGACGGCGTACGGGTTCGGCAGCGCGGTCCAGAGCACGACCGCCTCGTCCGTCACGGACGGGTTGCGCCACGTGTGGGGGTCGCGGGGCGAGTAGCTGAGCGTGTCGCCCTCCTCGAGCAGGTGCGTCTCGTCGCCGACGCGCAGCTCCAGCGAGCCGCGGAGCACGTAGACGAGCTCGACGTCGGCGGGCAGCGTGTACGGCTCGTCTCCCGCGCTGCCCCCGGGCGGGATGTGCGACTCGGTGACGTGGAAGCGGCGCTCGTCGCCCGAGCTGAGCAGCAGGTGCTCCGCGTTGCCGAGCGCGAGCGAGCGGCGAGCCTGCTCCTCGCGCCTGATCAGCCGGCCGCCGGGCACGTCGTCGACGAGGCTGCCCACGCGGATCCCGAGCACCGAGCAGATCCGGTACAGGGAGGAGAGCGAGGCCGCGGTCAGGTCGCGCTCGAGCTGGCTGATGAAGCCGGCCGTGAGCCCGGCGCGCTCGGCGACCTCCGCGATCGTGAGTCCGAGCTCGAGCCGCCGCGCCCGCAGGCGCGGGCCGACCCTGAGCTCGGTCTGCGGAGTCGCCGTCACGATGTAAGTCTAGGCATCACTGTTTTAGTATTGGTAAACTCACTCGCGTGCACCGGATCGTTCTCGCGATTCTGGCAGCGGCGGTCGTCGTAGCCGGCGGCGCGGCCCAGCGGGCAACCCCCGCGACTTCGAGCGGCGCAGCGGACGACGTGCGGACGCTGATGCAGCGGATCCGGGAGATCCACCCGAACCCGTTCCACGCGACACCCG
Organism: Gaiellaceae bacterium; assembly: GCA_035702555.1. Lineage (GTDB taxonomy): Bacteria > Actinomycetota > Thermoleophilia > Gaiellales > Gaiellaceae > AC-32. The sequence continues at coordinate 7,249 of DASSQK010000123.1, forward strand.
AACCGGCGTTCCAGGCCGCGGCCGACAGCCTCGCCGCGCGCGCCCCGACCCTCAGGCCGGACCAGTTGCTCGTCGAGCTGATGCGCTTCACCACGCTGCTGGGCGAGCGCGACGGCCACTCCGGGATCTTCCCGCTCGACACCTCGCACCGGCGCGTGCTGCACCTGTTCCCGCTCTACCTCTACAAGTTCGGCGACGGCCTGTTCGTGGTCGCCGCACCCGGCCGCCCCGGCCTCGTCGGCTCCAAGCTGCTCGCGATCGACGGGCTTCCGGCCGACGAGCTCGAGCGGCAGGTGCGCCCGCTCGTGCCGCGCGACAACGAGGCGACGCGCACCGACCGCTTCATGAGCTTCATGCTCACGGCCGAGGTGCTGCACGGGCTCGGCCTGCGCAGCGGCACGGGCCCGGCCCGATTCTCCCTGCAGAGGCCCGGCGCGGCGGCGACCGAGGTCACGCTTGCGCCCGTGACCGCCGCGACGTACCTCCGCCTGATGGAGCCCGCGTTCCCGGGCTTCGTGTACGCGCTGCCGCGCCGGGCCACCCCCCTCTACCTGCACCGCCGCGGCGAGGATCACTACGTGACCACGGTCGCGCACGGACACGCGGTCTTCGTCGGCTACAACCTCACGCTCGGCGGAACGTCGGCCGATGCGCGCAAGCTGCTGCGGCTGGCGAAGCGGAAGCGGGTGCGGCGCGTGATCGTCGACGTCCGGCTCAACCCCGGCGGCGACAACCACACCTACGTCGACCTCCTGCGAGCGCTGCGCTCGCGGACCGTGAATCGGCCCGGGCGCCTGTTCGTCCTGATCTCCCGCAGCACGTTCTCGGCGGCGCAGAACTTCATCACGGAGCTCGAGCGCAGGACGAGAGCCGTCTTCGTCGGCGAGACCTCGGGCGGCAGCCCGAACCTCTACGGCGACGTGGCGCCGGTCGACCTGCCGACGGCGGGGCTGACCGTGAACATCGCCGGTGTCTACTGGCAGAAGAGCTCTGCGGGCGACCCGCGCGTCGCGATCGAGCCGAAGGTCTCCGTGCCGCTGAGCTCCCGGGCGTTCTTCCGCGGCAAGGATCCGGTGCTCGCCGCAGCGCTCGCCTATCGCGTAGGGCGCTAGTGCCTCTCCGAGCAATGCACGTCCGTTTCTGGCCCGCGAGCCCGCGGCGCCCGGAACCGCCCTCGCCCTTGCCAAGGCAACCCGCCTTGACTGCGGACGAGTGCGGCTCCTGGCTTGGTGCTCGCGACCCAGAAACTGGACAGCATCACCCGAAGAGGCACTAGATTCCGCGCCATGAGGCGCACCCGCTTCGCACCCAGCCCGACCGGCTCGCTGCACGTCGGCAACGCGCTGAGCGCCGTCGCGAACCGCGCGCTCGGCGACTGGATGCTGCTGCGGATCGACGACACCGACCCCGCGCGCAACGTCCCCGGCGGCGAGGACGAGCTGCTGCGCGACCTCGAGTGGCTCGCGATCCCGTGGGACGAGGGGCCGGTGCGGCAGAGCGACCGGCGCGACCGCCATCTCGAGGCGGCCGCCCAGCTCGGCGAGCGCTTCGACGGGATCACGCTCGTCCGTGAGGACGGGTCGCCGACGTACCACCTGGCGACCGTCGTCGACGACGTCGACTTCGGGATCACGCACGTCGTGCGCGGGAACGACCACCGGCCGAACGAGGAGCTGCACCGGCGGCTCTTCGAGGCGCTCGGCGCGGAGCCGCCCGAGTTCCTCCACCACGGGCTGATCCTCGGCGAGGTCGGGAAGAAGCTCTCGAAGCGCGCCGAGGGGGCGACCGTCGCGTCTCTGCGGGAGGCGGGAATCCCGGCCGAGGCCGTCCGCCGCTACCTCGAGGAGCTCGGCGCGCCGAAGCACGACGTCCACTACGACCTGCCGCGGATCCGGCGCCTCGCGATCGAGGCCATCGGCGCCATGGGCGACGAGGAGCTGGCCGCGCGCGTCGGCGCACCGGTCGAGCTCGCGCCCGCCCTGCGCGGTGCGCGCGACCTGAACGAGGCGCGCGACTACGCGGCGGCGATCCTCAGCCCGGCTCCCGTGCAGGTCGAGGCGCCCGAGACGCTCGAGCGGTTCCGCGAGCTGGTCGAGCGAGCGAACGGCGAGGCGGACCCGAAAGAGCTGATCCGCGAGCTGAAGGCGGTGGGCGGCGACCTCCGTGCGCTGCGGCTCGCCCTCACCGGCCGCGAGCGCGGCCCGGAGCTGTGGACAGTCGTCGCGGCGCTACCGCGCGAGGAGCTTCTGCGCAGGGCGGCTGGATGAGACGATTGCCGGCCACCGCTAGCGACCGAAAGGATCGGCTCGATGAAGGACTTCAAGGAATTCCTGCTGCGCGGGAACCTCGTGGACATGGCCGTCGGGATCGTGATCGGCGTCGCCTTCGCGGC
>DASSQK010000124.1:0-3408 GCA_035702555.1 Gaiellaceae bacterium
TCCGAGCTGGCGGCGCGCCTGCGGATCAGCAAGCAGGCGCTCAACTACCTGCTCGGCGAGCTCGAACGCTCCGGCTACCTCGAGCGCCGGCCCGATCCGGACGACCTGCGGTCGAAGCGGGTCGCCCTCAGCCCGCGCGGCATCTCCGCGGTCGGCGTCATCCGCGAGGCGGTCGGCGAGCTCGAGGTCGAATGGGCGCAGCAGCTCGGGGAGCGACGGTTCGAGGAGCTGCGGAGCCTCCTCCGGGAGCTCAACGAGCCGCGCTAGCTGCCGTCTCGTACGCGGCGAGATAGTCGGCGACCATCCGCTCGGGCGCAAAGCCCTCCTCCGCGTAGCGGCGACACTCGCGCGGGTCGATCTCGTCGGCGCGCTCGAGGGCTGCAGGCATCTCGCGCCAGTTGTCGACGATCAGGCCGCCGCGGCCGTCCTCCTCGATCACCTCCGGGACCGCGCCGTGCCGCGTCGCGATCACCGGCGTGCCGCACGCCATGGACTCGACCATCACGAGCCCGAACGGCTCCTCCCACTCGATCGGGAAGAGCGTGCAGCGCGCGTTCTGGAGCAACTCGACCTTCGTGCCGTGGTTGACCTCGCCGAGGTACTCGATCCCGTTGCCGAGATGCGGCTCGATGAACTCCTCGAAGTACTCGCGCTCACGCGGCTCGCGCACTTTCCCCGCAAGCTTGAGCGGCAGGCCGAGCTCCATCGCGACGGCGACCGCGCGGTGGGCACCCTTCTCGTGGTTCATCCTGCCGAGATAGAGCAGGTAATCGCCTTTGTGCGGATGGCACGGGTAGTGCTCGAGGTCGAGCGCGTTCGGGACGTTGGCGACCCAGTTCAGGTCAGGCTTCGGACGGCGCTGGTTCAGCGAGACCGAGATCAGCCCGACGCCCGGCGCGACTCGGCCAATGGCCTCGTAGACCTCGCCCGGCTCGCCGTCGAGGGGGCCGTGCACGGTGTGAACGACCGGCGTGTCGACGAGCTCGCCGAGGACCGCCCCGAGCGGCCCCGTGTGGTCGTTGATCACGTCGAACTCGCCGGCCTGCACGAGCGGGTGGAGGAGATGGCGCAGGTCGGGCATCGTGCGGCCGATCTGCTCGCTCGGCGCGACCGGGTAGACGGCCTCGAGCCTGGCGTTCGTGCGCGAGTCGCCGGCGGCGAACAGCGTCACGTCGTGTCCCTGCGCCGTCAGGCCCTCGGCGAGCAGCCAGACGATCCACTCGATTCCGCCGTAGCCGGTCGGTGGAACAGGGAACCACGGCGGGCTGACGATTCCGATTCTCATGCTTCGTCAACAGTGACACGCCCGTGTTCGACACGCACGTCCCAAGCGCGGTCGAACGCCCGGATGCCGGTCAGCCGCAGCGAGCGGCCGGCCCACGAGGGCAGTTCCTCGGGGGCGTGGGTCACGAGCTGGTGGCGGCGCCGGTCGACCTCGAGGCCGAGCAGCACCTGCAGCAGCAGCACCGGCGTTCCGGCCGCCCAGGCCTGCGGCCGCGCCGCCGTCGGGTAGGCGATCGGAAACGGCGTCTCCGCGCGCGGCAGCCCGGCGAAGACCTCGGGCAGCTGGTAGCCAAAGAAGGACGCGGCGCCGAGCATCCGCCGCACGATCCGCTGCGCCTCGGGCCAGCGCGCCGCCCGCGCGAGCCCGTGCGCGATCAGCGAGTTGTCGTGGGGCCAGACGGTGCCGTTGTGGTACGAGAGCGGGCTGTAGGCGGTGTCGCCGGTCGACATCGTGCGGACCCCCCAACCCGACCAGAGCTCCTCGCCCATCAGCTGGTCGACGACCGCCTCGATGCGCGCAGACGGAACGATCCCGCTCCAGAGCAAATGACCGACGTTGGAGCAGAGCGAGTCGACCTGCCGCTTCTCGCCGTCGAGGGCGAGCACGTAGTAACCGCCGCGAGCATCCGTCCAGAACGCCTCGTCGAACCGTCGCTGGAGCTCGGCGGCCTCGCTCTCGAGCCGCTCGGCAAGCGGCCGGTCGCGCCAGACCTCGCGTGCCACCTCGGCGGTCCGGAGCTTGGCGTCGTAGACGTACCCCTGCACCTCGACCGGCGCGATCGGCGTCGCCGCCAGCGAGCCGTCGTGGAAGCGCTGCGAGTCGTGCGAGTCCTTCCACGACTGGTTCTCGAGGCCGCGCGGGGTCCGCCGCTCGTACTCGACGAAGCCGTCGCCATCGCGGTCGCCGAACTCGTCGATCCAGCGGAGCGCCGCCAGCGCGGGCTCCCTCAGGCTCCGCACGAAGGCGGAGTCGTCGGTCCAGCGCCAGACCTCCGAGAGCAGCACGAGGAAGAGCGGCGTCGCGTCGACGGTGCCGTAGTAGGTGCGGAACCACTTCTGCGCCGCCCTTCCCGAGCGGAGCTCGTGGACGATCTTGCCCGGCTCGGCGTCGACGTCCGGGTTGTCGTCCCGGGCCTGCAGCTCGCTCAGCACCTCCAGGGCCGTGCGCGCGAGCTCGGGCCCGAAGAGCAGCGTCTGCAGGCACGTGATCAGCGTGTCGCGGCCGAAGACGGTCATGAACCACGGCATCCCCGCGGCCGGCATCCGGCCCGTCCGCCCGGCGCCGCGCATCCGCAGCGAGGCGAGGTCGGAGACCGACTGGAAGAAGGCATGGTCGACGGCGTCCCAGTCGGCGCGGATCTGCGGCACGCGGAGCTGCCACGCAGCCAGCGACTCGCGCACCCGCGTCATCTCCTCGCCGAAGCGCCGCGCCGCCGTCCGCGGGGTGACCGAGTCGCCGTCGATCGAAGCCAGCATGTCGAGCCGGAGGTCCCAGCTCTCGCGCGGCCCGAGCTCGAGCCGGTAGACGACCCTGCGGTCCTCGACGTCGCCGCGGCGGGAGAGGATCACCTGCGTACGCGCACTCCCTGCGCCGTCGGGCTCCTCGAGCACGAACTGGTTGTGCTCGTCGTCGTAACGGCAGGACGCCGGCTGCGGCAGCGGCTCCGCGCGCTGCGGGTCGCCGAGCGCGAAGTCGTACTCCTTGACCGACAGGATGTCCGCGAAGTCGGTCCCGAGGTCGAGCGCGAACTCGAACGCGAGCGGCTCCATCGCCTGGTTCTGCACGATCATCCGGTCCTGCATGCCGTCGCCGACGAAGCGGTGGCGCACGATCGAGAGCGAGTCCTGCGGCAGCCCGCCCGCGGTCGGGTTACGCAGGAAGAACGCCGCCGAGAAGTACTCGACCTTGCCCGACGAGAGCAGCAGCGGCGTTGCCCCGTTGACGGTGAGGCAGAGCCGCGAGAGGAAGCGCGTGTCCTCGGCGAACAGGCCCTGCGTCTCGCCGGTGATGTCGCCGCGCTCGTCGCAGATGCAGAAGGTCGAGCCCTCGAGGATCGTGAGCGGCATCTACGCGTCCGTGTCGCGGACGATCTTGACCGGGGTCGACTGTGCGAGCGCCTTCAC
>DASSQK010000125.1:0-13883 GCA_035702555.1 Gaiellaceae bacterium
AACCCGGTCGTCGCGCTCGAGCTGCTCGCGAACGGGAGCTGGAGCGGCGCGGGCGTGCTCGGCCCCGAGGCGTTCGACGCGGTGCCGTTCCTCGAGCTGCTCACCGCCTACGGCGAGCCGTGGAAGCAGAGCGACCGCTAGCCGGCGGCGCCGCGCACCCCCTCTGGCCGCTGTTCGTGCTCGCCGTCGGCGCGGGCGTCCTCGTCCTGGTCCTCGCGCACCCGGCGGTCGACGAGAGCTGGGAGAACCACCCCGCGCACTTCTGGCTCGTGCTGAGCGCGGCCGCGATCAACGTCGGGCTCGGCTACGCGGTCGGCGTGGCGGCGCGCCGGCGGCGAGACGCAAGGCTCCTGCTCGTCTCGCTCGCGTTCGTCTCGGCGGCCGGGTTCCTCGGCCTGCACGCGCTCGCTACGCCCGGCGTGCTGATCGGGAAGAACGCCGGCTTCGAGCTCGCGACGCCGGTCGGGCTCGCCGTCGCCGGGCTGTTCGCCGCGGCGTCCGGGCTGCCGTTGCGGCCGCGTGCCGCGGAGCGCGTGCTGCAGTGGGCGTGGCTGCTCGTCACCGCGCTCTCGCTGCTCATGGCCGCCTGGGCGGTCGTCTCGCTCGCGGAGCTGAGCGCGCTCTCGGGAGAGCTCGGCACGGAGGAGCTGGACGGTTGGCAGATCGCGCTCGCGGCGGCCGGCGTCGTGCTCTACGGCGCGGCCGCGTTCGGCTACTACCGCCTCTACCGCGGCCGGCAGGCGCCGTTCCTGCTCGGGATCGCGCTCGCCTTCGCGCTGCTCGCGGAGGCGATGCTCGTGATCGCGTGGGCGCGCAACTGGCGGGTCTCGTGGTGGGAGTGGCACCTGCTGATGCTGGTCGCCTTCGTGACGATCGCGATCAGCGCCCGCACCGAGTGGCACGAGGAGCGCTTCGCCCCGCTCTACCTCGACGAGACGCTCGCGGGGACACGCGAGGCCAGCGTGCTCTTCGCCGACCTTCAGGGATTCACCGCGTACTCGGAGCAGACCGCGCCGGCGCGCGTGGCGGCGATGCTGAACGGCTACTACCGGCGGCTCGTGCCGCTGCTCGAGGCCGACGGCGGCGTCGTCCACCAGATTATCGGCGACGCGGTGATGGTGATCTTCAACCAGCACGGCGACCAGCCCGACCACGCGGCGCGGGCCGCGCGCACGGCGCTCGCGTTCCAGGCCGCGGCCGCGGAGATCGCAGAGGCGCACCCGGGCTGGCCGCGCTTCCGCGCCGGGGTGAACAGCGGCGAGGTGCTGGCCGGGCTCGTCGGCGGCGAGAGCGGGCACCGCAAGCACGGCGTCATCGGCGACACCGTCAACCTCGCCGCGCGGCTCGAGTCGGCGGCGCCGGTCGGCGGCGTCGTGATCGGCGCGGAGACCGCGGCCGCGCTGCCGCCGGGGGCGGTTCTGGAGCGCCTCGCGCCGCTGCGGGTGAAGGGCAAGGAGGAAGCGGTCGAGGCCTACCTGCTGCACGGGCTCGGCGGCGCGGGCTGATGCAGCTCGAGCTCCGGCACCTGCGCTACTTCCTCGCCGTCGCGGAGGAGCTGAACTTCAGCCGGGCGGCCGAGCGCCTGCACATCGCCCAGCCGGCGCTCTCGGCCCAGATCCGCTCGCTGGAGACGCAGCTCGGCACCGAGCTCTTCAGCCGCACCACCCGGAAGGTCGACCTCACTCCGGCAGGCCAGCTGCTGCTCGCGGACGCGCGCGACATCGTCGAGCGGGCCGACCGGGCGGCGGCCAAGATCGCGGCGGCCGCACGCGGCGAGCGCGGCGCGCTGAGAGTCGCCTTCGCGGCGCACGCCGCGGGCGAGGCCAGCACCGCGATCTTCCGCCGCTTCGCCGAGGAGCACCCGGCGATCGAGCTGGAGCTCGTCGAGTCGGCGACCCTCGAGGGCCTGCAGAGGCTCGTCGTCGACCACGAGGCCGACGCGGCCTTCGCCTGGCTGCCGATCCTGCACGACGAGCTCGAGAGCGAGGTCGTCTTCTCGGAGCCGAAGTCGGTCGGGATGCACCCGGAGCACCGGCTCGCCGAGCTGGAGGAGGTCCGGCCGGAAGACCTCGAGGCGGAGCCGATCGTCTCGTCCTGGGAGCACTACTCGCCGGCCACGCTCGCGTACTGGCTGGGCCCGTTCCGGAGCGAGCGAACGCCGATCGACCTCCAGGCGACCAGCGTCGACGAGTGCCTGTCCCTGGTCGCGCGCGGGCTCGCCGTTTACGTCGTGCCCGAGTCGGCGCAGCGCTTCTACGGCCGGCCCGACGTCGTCTACCGGCCGCTCGTGGGGGTCGGGCCGGCGAGCGTCGCGCTCGTCTGGCACCGGGAGCCGCAGAACGCCGCGGTCGAGCCGTTCGTCGAGGTGACTCGGGCGATCGCGGGGATTCAGAAGCCCGCGCGATAGATCGCGCCGGCGATCGGTATTTCCCGTCGCCCGCGCGGGCGGCTACGGTCGTCCCAGATCGCACACACGCCCCGGCGGCTCGGCCCCGGACAGCGGCGCGGTGCAACCGAAGGAGGAGCCATGGCCACCATCGGCCAGACGACCGCGCACGGTCCGCGCAACCTCGCCGCCCGCATGGGACGCTGGAGTGCCCGCCACCGGAAGCTGGCGGTGCTCGGGTGGCTCGCGTTCGTCCTGGCGGCGCTCGCCCTCGGCGGCGCGGTCGGGACCAAGACCCTCGGCGACGCGGACGCGCAGCCCGGCGAGGCGGGCCGCGCCGCCAGGCTCTACGCCTCCGCCGGCCTCGACAGCGGCGACCCGGAGAGCGTGCTCGTCCAGAGCCGGGCGCTGCGCGCGGGCGACCCGCGGTTCGCCGCGGCCGTCCGCGACGTCGAGCGGACGATCGGGCGGCAGGCGGGCGTGGACGAGCTCCATTCGCCGTACGCGGGTGGGCGCGGCCGCATCTCGGCCGACGGCCACTCCGTCCTGATCGGCTTCCGCCTCGGCGCGCAGCCCGATCCCCGCGGCCGGCCAATCGCAGTCGAGTCGGTCGTGGACGCCGTCGACCGCGCGGCGGCGCGGCACCCCGGCTTGTACGTCGGGGAGTACGGCGCCGCCAGCGTCGACCGCGCGATCTCGGAGACGAACGGCCGCGACTTCCACCGCGCCGAGCTGCTCTCGATCCCGCTCTCGCTCGCGATCCTGCTGGTCGCGTTCGGCGCGCTCGTCGCGGCGGGAATCCCGGTGCTGCTCGCGCTCACCGCGGTCGCGGCGGCGATCGGCCTGCTCGCGTTTCCGAGCCAGATCTGGCCCGCGGACGATGCGGCCAACTCCGTGATCCTGCTGATCGGCCTCGCCGTCGGCGTCGACTACTCGCTGTTCTACCTCCGCCGCGAGCGGGAGGAGCGTGCGCTCGGAAAGGGGCCGGAGGCCGCGCTCGAGGCCGCCGCCGCCACCTCGGGCCATGCGGTCCTGCTCTCCGGCCTGACCGTGCTGATCGCGATGGCCGGCATGTTCCTGACCGGCGAGAAGGAGCTGACGTCGGTCGGCGTCGGGGCGATGCTCGTCGTCGCGACGGCGGTCGCGGGCTCGCTCACCGTTCTCCCCGCACTGCTGTCGCTCCTCGGCGACCAGGTCGAGCGCGGGCGGCTGCCGCTGCTCGGCAGGCGGCGCGGCCGCTCCTCGGCGGTGCTGAGCCGCGTCGTCGAGCGCGTGCTGCGCAGGCCCGTCGCCTCTCTCGTGCTCGCGACCGGGACGCTCCTCGTGCTCGCCGTGCCCGCGTTCGCGCTCCACACGAACAACGCAGGCGAGACCGCGCTCCCCGCGGGGCTGAAGATCGCCGGCACCTACGAGCGCATCCAGCGCGCCTTTCCCGGCGGCGGGCAGCCGGCGTACGTCGTCCTGAAGGCGCGCGACGTCACGGCGCCGCCGGTGCGACGGGCGGTGACGGAGCTACGGCGCCGCGCCCTCGCCAGCGGCGAGCTGCGCAACCCGGTGACGGTGCAGGCGAGCGACGACCACCGCATCGCGGCGCTGACGATCGGCCTCACCGGCTCCGGGACGGACGCGCGCTCGGAGCACGCGCTCGAGCTCCTGCGCAACCGCCTCGTGCCGGGAACCCTCGGCGCCGTTCCCGGTGTAGAAGCACACGTGGGCGGCGTGACGGCCGAGTCGAAGGACTTCAACGACCTGCTGAAGCGGCGGGCGCCGCTCGTCTTCGCGTTCGTGCTCGGGCTCGCCTTCGTGCTCCTGCTCGCCGCCTTCCGCTCGGTCGTCGTCGCGGCGAAGGCGATCGTCCTGAACCTGCTTTCGGTGGGCGCGGCGTACGGGCTGCTCGTGGCCGTCTTCCAGTGGGGCTGGGGCGAGTCGCTGCTCGGCTTCCACTCGACCGGCGGCGTCACCTCGTGGCTGCCGCTGTTCCTGTTCGTCGTCCTCTTCGGCCTCTCGATGGACTACCACGTCTTCATCCTCACGCGCGTGCGCGAGGCGGTCGACCGAGGGCTGCCGACGGACCGCGCAGTCGCGCAGGCGATCGGCTCGACGGCGGGAACGGTGACGAGCGCGGCCGCCGTGATGGTCGGCGTGTTCGCGGTCTTCGCGACGCTCTCGCAGATCGAGCTGAAGCAGCTCGGCGTCGGCCTGGCCTCGGCGATCCTGATCGACGCGACGATCGTCCGCATCGTGCTGCTGCCGGCCGCGATGACGCTGCTCGGACGCTGGAACTGGTACCTGCCGAGCTGGCTCGACTGGCTGCCGCGCAGGGCCGACGCGCCGTGCGCTCCTGCGGGGGCCGAGGCGTGAGGCGCTGGCGCCGTGCGCTCCTCGCGACGGCGGGCGGGCTGGCGATCTTCGCGCTCTCCGTCGCCCTGGGCGAGGGGCTGACGATGCTCTGGCTGCCGGCCGTCCTGCTCGGCGCGTCGTGGCCGCGCGGGCCTTGGCGGCGGTGCAGGGAGCGGCCGTGAGAGCCGTGCTCATGGCACTCGGCGCGGTGGCCACTAGCGCCTGCGCGGCCGGCGCCGCCCCGCCGGCCGCGCGCCAGATCCCGCCGGCGCCGCCCTCGAGCCTGCATGGGCTGATCGCCTACAACACCCGCGAGGGCGACCTCTGGATCATGCGCGCGGACGGGAGCCACCGGCGCCGGCTCACCCGCTCGGGACGCGGGGTCGACTTCGACCCGGACTTCTCGCCGGACGGCCGCCAGATCGTCTTCCGCAGCTCGCGGGGCCGCTACGCACCCGACCCGTTCGGGATCGGCCTCGAGGCGATTCGCGTCGTCGACGTCCGCACGCGCCGCCAGCGGCAGATCCAGCCGTACACCGGCGGCCTCTTTCCCGCGTGGTCCCCCGACGGGAAGGCGATCGCCTTCAGCGGCCTTCGCCACGGCGGAGGCGCACCGGTCGACACGATCCAGCTGATGCGGCCGGACGGCGGCGGGGTAGTCGATCTCGGCATGCGCGGCGAGGTCGCCACCTGGTCGCCCGACGGCGGAACGATCGCCCTCGCCTCGCATCCCGGCGACGGCAACTGGGCGGTGTGGACGATGCGCCGCGACGGCAGCGAGCGGCGGCAGCTGACGCACCCGGTGCTGCGGCCGCCCGCCGGTGCCCACGGCGACTACCCGGCCGCCTTGTCCCCGGACGGCTCGCGGATCCTCTACAGCTCGGAGGTGCGCGGCGACCGCGAGCTGTTCGTGATGAACGCCGACGGGTCGGGGAAGCGCCGCGTCGTGCGCTGGCCCGGCGTCGACAGCCCGCAGGGCTGGCTCCCAGACGGGCGCATCGTCTTCGCTCATTACCGCGGGTCGGAGACGCTTCCGCGCTGGTACCTGATCAGGGCTGACGGCACGCGGCTTCGCTCGCTCCCCGGCCTCCGCGGCGCGAGCGACCCGCTCGACTGGTTCGTTCCGCGCGCTAGCGCTCGAGGTTCAGCGCCACAGCCGCGCGGACGAGCTCCTTCAGAGCCTCCTCGTCGAGCTGCTCGCCTTCCCTGATGTCGATCGCGCGCCTGACCTTGCCCTCGAGGCTGGAGTTGAAGAGCCCGGAGGGATCGTCCAGCGAGGCGCCCTTGAAGAACGTCAGCTTGACCACGCTCTTGTAGCTCTCGCCGGTGCAGATGCCGCCGTCGTGCGACCAGACGGGCGTGCCGGGGCTCGTGGCCTTCGCCCACTTCCACTCCTCGACGACGTCCGGATCCGCCTCCTTGACGACCCGGCGCACGTCGGCGAGCGTCTCGCCGCGCCAGTCGCCGAGCTCGCGGATCCGCTCGTCGATCTGCTCCGAGGCCGTCGGCATGGGGCGATGCTAGCCGGGCCCTACGCGGGCTCGTTCGGGTTCTCGTCCAGCGCGAGCTGCACCGACCCCGCGAGCGTCTGCTGGAGATGGCGCCTCTGGATCGGGAGCGCCCACTCGACCAGCTGCTGCAGCCCCGGTACCTGACCGCGCTCGTTCATCGTGCCGACGACCTGCCAGTGGCCGACCTCGCCGGCCTCGGCCATCGTCGGGAACTCGAACCCGTCGAGCGCGTCGGCGTCGTCGCCCAGGTAGGTCGACATCATCTCGGACGCCTCGCGCTTCGTCTCGCGCGCCTTCTCGACGATCGCGGTCTTCTTGCCCTCGAGCTCGGACGCGAGCTCCGTGGTCCGCTCCTCGGTCTCCTTCGCCTCGGCGGCCATCCGCTGCAGCGTCTGCGCGAGATCCTCGCGCTGGCCCTCCTGCTCGACGAGCCTCGTCACCTTGCGCGTCGCCTCCTGCGCGGCCATCGCCAGTCCGAGGACCTCGCCGATCTTGCTCTCGAGTGCCGTCAGCTCCGCCATCGCGTTCCCCCTCGTCGTCGTGGTTCCGCGCCGCCTACCCGGGAGGCGCGGAAACGATGCGCACGGCGCGGGCGATCCGCGCCGTCGCCCGCGCGGAGAGCCTTCCTGCCGGCAGCTCGACTACGAACGCCGTCGTGCCGGGGAAGGTCGCGTTCGACCAGCCGGTCGCCGTGCCCGTGAGACCGGGGATGGTGCCGGTGCGCAGGCCCGCGAGCCGCGCGAAGCGTTGCTGGAGGCCGAGGTTGCCGGCTGTGAGGACGACCTCGTTCAGGTGCTGGTGGAACCAGATCGTCACGGTCGGCCGCAGTCGCCGGATCAGCCGCATCGACGCGCGCGTCTCGGGCTCCGATGCCGGCCGCGGGCCCGAGGCGAAGACGCCGCCGACGATGCGGCGCCAGCGGTGCGGGAAGTTCCGGTTCAGGTCGACGCCGTGGGCGTTGCCGCGCGTGTCGGCGGCGCGGCCGTCGGGGTTGGCCGTGGGAACGAGCCAGAGCTCCGCGCCCGGCACGGGCCCCAGGCGTCGGAGCCGGTTCAGCACCGGGATCCCCGCGCACTCGTTGCCGTGGATGCAGCCGACGACCAGCACCTTCCGCGCCGCGGCCGGATCCCCGAGCCTGTACGCGACGATCGGGCGTCCGTCGACGGAGCGGCCGACGGCGTGCGCCGCGGCGACGGCGAGGACGAGGACGGCGAGCAGCCGCATCAGCACGTATCCTCACGCCTCGCTTGACGGTCGTGGGTCTCCTCCGGTTCGTCCTCTGTGCGGTGCTGCTGATCGCGGCGGCCGGGAAGGCTCGCGCCGGTTCCTCTGCACGTGACGCGCTGCGCTCGTACGGCCTCGAAAGCGCGCGGCTTCGCGCCCTCGCGTGGGGCGCGGCGATCGTCGCCGAGGCCGGGCTCGCCGTCGCGGTGGCGATCGACGTGGACGCGGCCTTCGCCGCGGGGGCGGTCCTGCTCGGCTTCGCGCTCGCGCAGGTGGTCGCGATCGCCCGCGGCCGCGCCGGCGCGCCGTGTGGCTGCTTCGGCGGACGCGCGCGGATCGGCTGGACGAGCGTGTCACGGACGGCGCTGCTCGGCGCGGCGTTCCTCGTCCTGCCGCTGCTTCCCGACACCGAGCCCTCGACGGACGCGTGGCTCGGAATCGGCCTCGGCGTCGCGCTCGTCGCGGTCGCGGCGCTCGCCGTGGCGCTCCTCGCGCTCGCGCGCGAGCTCGGCGAGTTGCGGCTCGCGGTCGCCCCGCAGGCCGCGCTCTCGCTCGACCACGAGGGGCCGGAGCTCGGGGGCCGCGTCGGGCTGATCGAGCGGTTCGACCGCGATCCCGAGAGCCGGAGGCTGGTCGCGGCCTTCACCTCGCCCGGCTGCTCGCTCTGCGCTGCACTCGAGCCGTCCCTGCGCCTGCTGGCGAACGACCCCGGCGTCGAGCTGCGCCTCTTCGACGAGTACGCCGACGCCGACGCGTGGGAGGCGCTGGCCGTGCCGGGCAGCCCGTACGCGGTCGTGCTCGCCCCCGACGGCGAGGTGCTCGCGAAGGGCACGTTCAACTCGCTGTTCCAGCTCGAGAGCCTGCTGGGCTCGTCCCAGGCTCATGCTTAGCGAGAGCGTCGCCGCAGCGAGCTCGCGGCGCGGCTTCCTCGCGCGGACGGGGCGGCTGCTCGTCGGCCTCGCGGGCGGCGGCTTCGTGCTCGAGGCGCTGCGGGCGCAGAAGGCCGAGGCCTACCACTTCTGCGGCCACATCTACACGACGGGCTCGTGCCCGCACCCCGTCGGGCTGCCGCGGATCGACGCGAGGGGCTTCCCGCTGCGCGCCTCCGACGGCAGGCCGGTCGACGACCTCGGCCGGCCGGTGGACAAGGTCGGGCGGCCGGTCGACGCGAAGGGCGCGCTGCTGCGCGACCCGGACGGCAACCCGCTCCCGCCCGCGCCGCGGACGCGCGTCTGCGCGAGGGCCGGCCGCGAGTTCGGCTTCCGCGGGCAAATCGACGGCGCCTGGTACCGCTGCTGCGGGGGCCACGTCCGCAAGCTCGTCGACTGCTGCGGCTACGTCCGCAACCGGATCAACGGCGACGCCGCGCTCACCGGCTACTGCTACAGCGGCCGCCACGTCTTCTGCGTCATGTACTACGACACGAAGATCAAGTGCTGACCGCCGCGCTCGCCCTCACGGGGCTGCTCGTCGGCCTGGCCGGCGCCTGGTCGCCCTGAAGCCTCTCCATGGTCGGCACCGTGGGTGCCGCACGCCATCGCCGGAGAGCGGGAGCCGCGTTCGCGGCCGGGTTGCTGCTCGGTGCGGCCGCCGTCTTCGCCGCGCTCGCCGTCGTAGGCGCAGCGGTGAGCGGGCACGCGATGCTCGTCGCCGCGCTCGCGCTGGGAGCGCTCGCGGTCGTCAGCGACGCGCTCGGGCTGCGCGTGCGGCCGCAGATCCGGCTGCAGGTGCCCGAGCCGTGGCGCCGCCGGATGCCGCTCGAGCGGGCGCTGTTCCTCTACGGCCTGCTGCTCGGCACCGGCCTGACGACCTACGTCCCCGCCACGGCGGCGTGGGCGCTGCCCGCACTCTGCCTTGCACTCGGGAGCCTCGGCGCCGCGCTCGCGATCGCCGCCGGCTTCGCGGCCGGTCGCGCGCTGCCGGTGCTCGTGCTCGCGGCACGGGGAGGCGAGACCGTGCTCGCCGAGCGGCCGCAGGGCCTGCGCCTGCTGCGCGTCCTCGCGGCGGCCTCGCTGCTGTGCGCGCTCGTCGCGGGCCGGGTCGAGGCCGCGGGAACCGTCGCCCCGAACGCGGGCGACCCGAGCGTCGAGGGATCCGACCTCGCGTGGCAGGAGCCGGGCGTCGGCGGCTTCCTCCGCCGCGTCGGGACGGCCGCGCAGCAGCTACCGGGCGACAACCCCGCCGTCGGCGCCACCTTCGTCGCCTGGCACGACGGCCCGCAGGTGACCGTGGCCGACCGGGCGACGCTCCAGCCGGTGGCCGAGGACACGCTTCCCGGGGTGCAGAAGCTGGCGATCTCGCGCAGCTGGCTCGTCTACCGCACGCCGACCGAGATCCACGTACGCCCCGTCACCGAGACGGGGCCGGGCAAGGTCGTCTTCAGCGTCACGCAGCCGGCGACGCTCGGGCGGCCCGCGCTCGGCGTCGACCTCGTCGCCTTCCACCGCGCGAGCCGCGAGCTGAGCTGGATCTCGGCGGTGAACGTCGTCTCCGGGCGGCGGCTGACGCTGCGCTCCTCGCGCGACGACCAGCTACTGAACCCGTCGCTGCTCGCCGGCCAGCTGCTCTACGTGCGCTCCTCGCGGTGCTCGCAGCAGCTCGTTCTCGGGCCCGCGCGCCGCAAGGGCCGCGACCACGTCCTCTACGAGACGGCGCCGCTCGCCGGCCAGGACCGCGGGCACGATCCGGGCCACACCGAGCAGGGCCAGCGCCTGCCCTGCCCGTTCCGCGTGAAGCCGACGACGACGATGCTCTGGACGACCGCGCTCTCGCCGACGACGGCGTACGTGACGGTGCTGCGCCCCCGCCCGGGCGGCCGCACGGTTCCGACACTGCTGGCAATCGCCCGCCGCTGAGGCGTAACGCTCTCGCGACTCGCGCGACTGATAGGCGACAATCGACGGGGTCGCGGGAGGGAATCATGGATCGGATCTACGTGCAGACGAACGCCGCCGACGAGAACGAGGTGGTCGCATTCGACCGGAACGGCGACGGCAGCCTCACGCCGCTCGGACGCTTCGCAACGGGCGGCCGCGGCTCCGGCGTGCCGCACCTGGCCTCGCAGAGCTCGCTCGCCCTCGACGGCGACCGCCTGCTGGTGGCCAACGCGGGCAGCGACGAGGTGTCGCTCTTCCGCGTCAACGCCGACGGGGTCGAGCTCGCGGCGCGCGCGGCGAGCGGCGGTTCGGCGCCGACGAGCATCGCCGTCCACGGCGACCTCGCCTACGTCCTGAACAACGGCTCGGCCGGGATCGCCGGCTTCTCGCTCGCCGGCGGCGAGCTGACGCCGCTCGAGGGCTCCGCGCGCTCGCTCGCGGCGGGCGCCGACCCGGCGCAGATCGCGTTCAGCCCCGACGGGCGGACGCTGGTCGTCACCGAGCGCGGCACGAACTCGATCAGCACCTTCGCCGTCGGCGCGGACGGCCTCGCCGAAGGGCCGCGGACGATCGCGTCCTCGGGCGCGACGCCGTACGGGTTCGACTTCGCCGGCGACGCGGTCGTCGTCACCGAGGCTTTCGGCGGCGAGGTCGGCGCAGCGGCCGCCTCGTCGTACGCGCTGGAGGGCGGGCGTCTCGAGCCGCGCAGCGCCTCGGTGGCCGACACGCGCAGCGAGGTCTGCTGGGCCGCGGTCTCGAAGGACGGGCGCTTCGTCTACGTGACGAACTTCGGCGACGGCACGATCTCGAGCTACGCGATCGGCGCCGATGGCAGCATCGAGCTCGCCGAGGCGGTCGCCGCCTCCACGCGGCTCGGCGAGAAGGGCGTGCGCGACGAGGCGATCACCGGCGACGGCCGCTTCCTCTACGCGCTCGACGCAGACGCGCGGCGGATCTTCGGCTGGTCGGTCGGCGACGACGGCTCGCTCTCGCCGGTCGGCGACGCGGACGGCCTCCCGGAGACGGTCGCGGGGCTGGCGGCCAGCTGATGCCCATCATCTCGCGCGGATTTCGCGGGCGGCGCCAGGAGGGGCCGCCCGACCGCGTCCCGCCGGGCCAGTACCTGACGGACGACTTCCCGGTGCTCTCGGCGGGGCCGACACCGCATACGCCGCTCGAGGAGTGGACGTTCACGATCGAGGGCGGCGCCGAGCCGGTGCGCTGGACGTGGGACGAGCTCCAGGCGCTTCCCCGCGAAGAGATCACCGTCGACATCCACTGCGTCACCAAGTGGTCGAAGCTCGACACGACCTGGGAAGGCGTGGCCGCCGAGACGCTGCTCGACGCAGTCGATCACGACAGCGCGTACGCGCTCGCCTTCTGCGACGGCGGCTACACGACCAACGTGCCGCTCGAGGACCTCGTGGACGGCAAGGCTTGGGTCGCCTACCGCTACGGCGGCGAGCCGCTCGAGCCGGAGCACGGCGGTCCTGCACGGCTGCTCGTCCCGCATCTCTACTTCTGGAAGAGCGCGAAGTGGGTGCGTGGGCTGCAGCTCCTCGACGACGACGAGCCCGGCTTCTGGGAGCAGAACGGCTACCACCTGTACGGCGATCCGTGGCGGGAGCAGCGGTATTGGGGCGACTAAGCAACCGGAGTCAGCCCGGTGCACGGGCGAAGCCCGCGCACCTCCAACCGGCACCGCAAGCGGTGCCTCGGGATCCGTGGCGGGAACAGCGGTACTGGGGCGACTGACGTGGCTCGCGGCGACGGTGGCCGCGGCCCGTGAGGAGACGCCGCGCGTGCGGACGCTCGAGCTGGACGTCGAGGGCTGGGCCGCCCACCGCGCGGGCCAGCACCTCGACGTGCGGCTCACCGCCGAGGACGGCTACCAGGCGCAGCGCTCGTACTCGATCGCGTCCGCTCCCGGCGACCCGCTCGCGATCACGATCGAGCGGCTGGAGGAAGGCGAGGTCTCGCCCTACCTCGTCGACGACGTGCAGGACGGAGACGTCTTCGAGGTGCGCGGCCCGATCGGCGGCTACTTCGTGTGGGACGGAGACGAGCCCGGGCCGGTGCTGCTCGTCGCAGGCGGGTCGGGCGTCGTGCCGCTGATGGCGATGGCGCGCCACCGCGCGCGGGTCGGCGCGGAGGCGCCGATGCGCCTCGTCTACTCCTCGCGCACGTGGGAGGACGTGATCTACCGCGACGAGCTGGAGACGCTCGGGATCGACGTCGTGCACACGCTGACGCGGTCGCAGCCGCAAGGCTGGAACGGCTACTCGCGGCGGATCGACGACGAGCTGCTCCGCGAGGTCGCGTTCCCGGCCGCGGAGGAGCCGCGCGTCTACGTCTGCGGGTCGACCCGGTTCGTCGACGCCGCGGCCGACGGGCTCGTGCGGCTCGGCTACGACCCGCGCTGGATCCGCACCGAGCGCTTCGGAGCGACGGGATGACGGTCGAGGAGCGCGTGCTCGACGGGAACGCGGTGGGCGGGCTGCTGCTCGAGCTGTTCGGCGTGGAGCTCACCGCGGCGCCGTGCGTCTGCGGAGGCTGCGGCGCGCGCGAGGAGGTCGCCCGACTCGACGTCTACGTCGACTGCCCGGGGGTCGTGCTGCGCTGCCGCCACTGCGGCGACGTGATGCTGACGATCGTCCAGGGCCCGACGCGCACCTGGGTCGACCTGCGCGGCACGCGCGGCCTCGAGCTGAGCTAGGGTCGGCGCATGCGGCGACGGTTCGAGCGGGCCTTCCTGGGAGCGCTGATGAGCATGGTCGCGTTCCTCGTCGAGCGCCGGGTCGTCAAGGCCATGGCCAGGCGCCGCTAGGCGAGCTCCGTACATTCGAGCAGCGGGTTCAGCGGCGGTACCGATGCCGCCGCGTCCGCGGGCCGCGACGATTGACGCGGAGGTGAGAGCGTTGACGAGGCTCCGCATGTTGGGCCTGTCGCTCGTTGCGCTGACGCTCGTTCTCGTGCAGTCCGGCGCCATCGCCGCATCCTCCGCCGCGCGCGCCAAGCCGAGCACACTCGTCACGGAGAACGGCCGGATGCTCGCCTTCGCGCAGGACGCGGGCGCGATTGCCTGGATCGGCCACGACTACCAGGTGCACGTCCGACGGCTAGGCGCGAAGCGCGGCTCCGTCGTCGGGAGCGCCGCGAGCGAGTACAACGCCAGGCGCTGGCCGCTCGCGCTCGCCGGGACGCAGGCGTTGTGGACGAGCTACTCGGCCGGGAACTTCGTCTACACGAGCGTGCACACCGGGTCGCCGACGATGCTCGACCACGTCGTCTACGACAGCTCCTACATGCCGGGGCCTCCCGACGGCTCCTGGATCGAGGGCTTCACGGGAGACGGCTCGACGCTCGTCCTGGGTGAGGTGCTGCAGCGCTGCGACGTCGAGTGGAACTGCCGCCGCATCGACGTCGAGGGCGGCGTGCAGCGCGTGACGACGAAGGCAGTGCGCATGGCCGGACTCCCTGCGCCGTTCCTGCTC
Organism: Gaiellaceae bacterium; assembly: GCA_035702555.1. Classification (GTDB taxonomy): domain Bacteria; phylum Actinomycetota; class Thermoleophilia; order Gaiellales; family Gaiellaceae; genus AC-32. The sequence goes on from DASSQK010000125.1 coordinate 13,832, forward strand.
GCGGCCTCGAGCGGCCGGATCGCGCTGGTGCCGGCCAAGACGCCGCGCTTCT
>DASSQK010000126.1:0-3758 GCA_035702555.1 Gaiellaceae bacterium
TGCGAGCCGTTCGGCGAGCACCGTCTCCGCCTCTCGGGCGAACGTGCTCACTGCCCGGTCCAGCTCACGGGCGAGACGCTTCGCCGCGTCCTCTCGTGAGGTCTTGACGAGCTGGGCGAACCGCTGCGCGGCTTCGTCCGCATGCGATGCGACCGCCCGGTCGACGGCTCGCTCGAGCTGCTCGATCTGGCGCCGCGACATGTCGTCGAAGCCGCCGCGAATCCGCTGCGCTGCATCGGCTTCTTCCCGTTGCGCCTGCTCCGTCAGTTCGCGCTCCCGGCGCGCGAGACGGGTCTCGAGGTCGTGGAGTGCCCGGCGACGCTCGGCAGCGTGGGTCTCGAGCTCGTTCCGCACGACCTCGAGCGCGTCGTCGAGCGTGCGCGTCAGCTCGGCGCGAAGTCTCGCCACCCCGGCCCGCTGCTCCTCGCTCTCGGCCGAGAGGCGTTCGGCGTCGGCGGTGAGGCGAAGCTCGATCTCCCGCAGGAGCTGCTGCTGTCGCTGCTCGAGCTCCGCGATCCGGCTCTTCGTCACCTCGGTCGTGCGATCGAGATCCTGCGACCACTCCGCGAGCCGGTGCTCCATCTGCGCCTGCACCTTGTTGAGCTTCTCGCCGAGAGTCGTCGTTGCGTCGTGTTCGCGCTCGGCGACGAGCGCCCGGCGCTCCTCGGCGATCTGCTGCTCCTGTTCCTCGAGGAGGGAGCGCGAGTCGGCGCGGGCGCGGGCCAGGGTGAGCTCGAGCTCGGCCGCGAGCGTGTTCTTCTCTCGCTCGACTGCGGCGAGCAGGTCTGTCTGGGCCTCGGCGAGGCGGGCGTCCATCGCGCCGACGCGTCGCAGCGCCCGGCGTAGGAGAACCGCTGCCCCCGCAGCGAGCGCGCAGGCGGTCAGCCCTCCCGCTGCCACGGCAAGCGGCCGGTGGTGTCGAAGAGCGAACGCGACCCAGATCCCGACGGCTCCGGCCGCCTCGAGAGCGGTGGCGGCGGCGAGCAGCGAGCTCGGTGCGCGTTGGAGCGCGGCGCCGGCCAGCGCAAGCGCGGCGATGACGACGCCTGCGGCGAAGATGAGGTCGGCGAGCGTCGTCAGCGCCATTGCCTGAGTGTAGAGCTACCCCGCGCGAAGCAGGAGCAGCGCGACGGCGACGAGGACGGTGGCGGCGACGAGTGCCTTGAGCGCTGCCTCGGGCTCCGCCGCAAGCGCGTCTGCGTCGAGCGGGAGCGTCGTTCCGTCGTCGAGCTCCAGCTCGCCTTGGACGGAGGCGACGCGGCGGCGTACGAGCCGCACCGGGGTCGAGAGCCGGCGTTGCGCCCAGCTCGACGCGAACGCATATCCCGCCGCCGCGAAGGCGGCGCCGTGCAACGTCCGGGCCGACGCGAAGTACGCCGTGAGCACCGGGAAGGCTCCCCACGCAGCCGGGAACCAGAGACCGCCGTGGAACGTGCCGTCGAACAGCTCGAGGTTGTACGCGACGACGATGAACGCGCCGACCGCCACGAAGACGAGCAGCCACAACGTGCGCGAGATCGCGACGGCGATGCCGATCGCGGCTGCAGCGGAGATGGACAGCGCGGCAAGCGTCGCGAGGATCGCCTGAGGGATGCGCGTCTGGAGCGGTCTTCCCTTCATCTCGTCGAGAGCGTGCGCACCGACGCCCATCGCGAGCGCGAAGGCGAGTGTCGTCCAGCCGAGGAGCGGCCAGTCCATCCGTGGAGCCAGCGCCGCGCCGACCGCGACGTACGAGAGATGCCAGAGCGTGTACGGCGGATGGAGGAGCGTGACGTAGTCGCGCCAGCCGCCGGAGCGCAGGGCGTAGAACGCCGGCCGCGGCCGCGCCGCCGTCACGCGCGCCTTCCCCAGAGCACGATTCCGCCCCCGAGGCTCATGCGGCGGGCTTCGACGTTGGCGAGGCCCGCTTCGCGCCAGGCATCGAGGAGGCGGGGCTCCGGCCAGTCGCGCCAGAAACCGCGAATGCTCGGGCCGAGGAAGCCGCCGACCTCTCGCCAGCCCGGTGAGACGACAGCGCCGGCCGCCGGCAAGCCGACCCCCACGTAGAGCTCCCAGAGCGGGCGCCAGATTCCACGCGGAAGCGCGAACTCGAGCATCGCGACCGTCCCGCCGGGGCGGACGACGCGGGCGAGCTCGCGGAGCGTCGCCGGTACGTCCTCGACGTAGCGGAGGAGATACGTGAAGGTGAGCGCGTCGAATTCTCCGTCCGCGAACGGCAACGACTCGGCGCGCCCCTCGCGCAGCTCGATCCCGCCGCTCAGGCCTGCGTGCGCGACGCGGTCGCCTCCCGCCGCCAGCATCTCCGGGCTCTGGTCGACGCCGATCACCCTCCGCGCGGGCCCGGCGCGCGCGAGCTCTATCGCAACGGCCGCCGTGCCGGTGGCCACGTCGAGCACACGGTGCGCGTCAAGTGGGATCCGCGAGACGAGAAACGATCGCCACCGTGGATCCTGGCCGAACGAGAGCAGACGCGCATAGCGGTCGTAGGTCGGGCCGAGCGGAGCGAACAGCTCGCGTGCACGGCGTGTGCGGGCCGCTTCCACAGCCCTATTCTGGCCGCATGACGGTCGCGGAGGACGTTGCACGCATCGCCGCCGCCGCCCGCCCCTTTGCGGCGCCGGGGGAGGAACTCGCCGGCGTGCTCGTCGCGGAGACGCTCGGCCGGCGCGTGTACTTGTGTGCGTTCGAATCCGCGGAGGGTCATTCCTGGCTCGCGTTGGACGATGGCGCACAGGCGCTCGGCGACCGGCGGCTCGTGCGCGAAGCGGCCTCTCTCGCAGGGCTCTGCGAGGTGGCCGAGGAGTCCGCCGGTGGCGGACACCTGCAGGAGCTCCGGGCTCGGCTCGCGGAGATCCGCGAGACCGACAACCCGGTGGGGATCGAGGAGGCCGAGGCTGCGGCCGAGGCGCTCGCCGAGACGCTTCTGCCGGAGCCGCGCGTCGCGAACGGCGAGTACCTCGACGCCGTCGGCTCCGCCTCGCGGCGCCTCGAGCAGGCGCTCGGGGAGAGCGGCGTCTCCCCGTTCGCGGCGGCGATGCAGGCCGCGGCCGGCTCCGTCGAGGAACTGACGGCAGACGTCGAGCGCAACCACAAGGTTCCGCTGACGTAACCGGCCGGAACGCGGCTACCCTTGCCGCATGGAAGGTGGAGGCTTCGGATTCCCGTTCGGGGGCGACCCCGAGGATCTGATGCGCGGCCTGCGAGAGTTCGCCGAGCAGCAGGCCGAGAGCGTCCAGGAGGCGCAGCGCGAGCAGTTCGCGACGCTCACGCTCAACACGGCCGTCGAGCTGACCGCGGCCGCGCTGCAGCAGGTGCAGCCGCAGGGCGGCGTCGACGAGCAGGCGATCGCGCTCCGCGATGCCATGCGCGTCCTCTTCCCCGAGGCGGTGGCGCTCGTGAGCGCCGCGCGCCAGGGGTTCATGCGCGAGACCCCCTAGGGCGCCCGGCCCGTCCCTGCGTAGAATCGCCGCGCCCGTGTCGCTGCTCGACTCAGCGCTCGTTCGCCTCCTGCCGGCGGTGCCGAAGCCGGTGGTGCAGGTGTTCTCCTCGCGGTACATCGCGGGCGCGACGCTCGACGAGGCCGTCGCTTGTGTGCGCGGGCTCAACGCGGGCGGGAAGATGGCAACGGTCGACGTCCTCGGCGAGGAGATCACCCGCGAAGACGAGACCAGGGCAATCGCGCAGGCGTACCGGGACGTCTTCGCCGCGATCCACGAGGCCGAGCTCGACTCGAACGTGAGCGTCAAGCTCACCGCGCT
>DASSQK010000127.1:0-4530 GCA_035702555.1 Gaiellaceae bacterium
CGCCGACCACGCGCTCGGCTTCAAGGATCTCGCCGACGCGATCCACCTGCGCAACCACGTCCTGCAACGGCTGGAAGCGGCGGACGTCGCGACGGACGAGGCGCACCGCCGGCGGGAGCTGACGTTCGTCTTCATCGGTGCCGGCTACGCGGGCGTGGAGGCGCTGGCGGAGCTCGCAGACCTCGTCAGGGACGCGCTCCGCTTCTACCCCTCCCTTCGACAGACGCCGCAGCGCTGGGTGCTCGCCGACGCTGCGCCGAAGATCCTCCCCGAGATCCCGAAGCGGCTCGGCGAGTACGCCGCCCGCCAGCTGCTGAAGCGCGGGGTCGAGATCCACGTCGAGACGACCCTGGAGTCCGTCGAGGCCGGCGCGGCGACGCTCTCGAACGGCGACCGGATCCCGACGCACACGCTCGTCTGGACGGCAGGCGTGCGGGCGAGCCCCGAGCTCCCGCGGTTCGGGCTGCCGCTCGACGCGCGCGGACGCGTCCAGGTCGACGAGCTGCTGCGCGTGCAGGGCCACGACCACGTCTGGGCCCTGGGCGACGCCGCGGCGGTCCCGAACAGGGCCACCCCCGAAGAGGTCGACCCGCCGACCCAGCAGCACGCGCTCCGCCAGGCGCGGCGGTTGGCGAAGAACCTCGCGGGCGAGCCGAAGCCGTACCGCTACCGGATGCTGGGCCAAGCGGCGACGCTGGGCCGCTACAAGGGCATCGCCGACGTGCTGGGCCTGCGCTTCAGGGGCTTCCCCGGCTGGTTCATCACCCGCACCTACCACCTCTACCAACTGCCGCTGTTCTCGCGGAAGCTCCGCGTGGTCGCGGACTGGACGACCTCGCTCTTCTTCCGCCGCGACATCGCGGAGCTCTCGTCGCTCGGCCACCCCACCCGCCTCGATGCGTGAAGAACTCGCCCGCGCCTACGCCTTCCTCGCCCGCGGCGACATGGGCGGCACCCGGGCCGAGGAGACGCCGTCCGGCCGCGCCGTCTTCACCGACGAGCTGCCGCACCGCCTCGACGGCAACTACCTCTGGGTCGACCGGCACGCCGAGCCGGAGACGCTCGTAGCCGAGGCCGGGCGTCACGGGCGCCGCCTGATCTTCGTCCCCGACCCCGAGATCGGCGACCGCCTCGCGCCGTGGTTCGAGCGCCAGGGCTGGCGCGTCGACCGCCACGTCGTGATGGCGCAGCTGCGGGAGCCGCAGCGCGAGGCCGACCTGGGCGTCGTACGCGAGCTCGGCGAGGAGGGGCTCCGAGAGGCCCGACGGCAGGTGCTGAGCGGGCAGCCGTGGGCGACCGACGAGGTGCTGGAGCAGATCTTCGCGGCGAAGCGGCTGATCGGCGAGCGCGTGCGCGCGCGCTTCTTCGGCGCGGTCGTCGGCGGCGAGGTCGTCAGCTACGCCGACCTCTACCAGGACGACGCCGACGCGCAGGTGGAGGACGTCGGCACGCTTCCGGAGCACCGCGACCGCGGCTACGCGACCGCCGTCGTCCTCGCCGCGATCGCCGCCGCCCGCAGCGACGGCGCCGAGTTCGTCTGCCTCGTCGCGGACGCGAACGACTGGCCCAAGGAGCTCTACGCCCGCCTGGGCTTCGACATCGTCGGCAACTACACGAAGTTCTTCGTCCCGGGGAGCATGTGAGCGCACTCTCGGCCAGGGGTCTCGAGAAGCGGTACGGCACGACCACGGCGCTCGCCGGCGTCGACGTCGAGGTCGGCGAGGGCGAGCTCGTGGGACTGCTGGGGCCGAACGGTGCCGGCAAGTCGACGCTGGTCAAGATAGCCTGCGGCCTCGTGCGGCCGACCCGCGGCGAGGCCGAGGTCTGCGGCGCACGAGCCGGCTCGCTCGAGGCACGGCGGCGGCTCGGCTACCTGGCAGAGCTCTTCCGCTTTCCCGGCTGGTACTCGGCGGACGAGCTGCTGGAGCTGCACCAGCGGCTGGCGGGTTCCGACGGGGGCGCGGCCGAGCGGGCCGAGCTCCTGGAGCTCGTCGGGCTCGCCGATGCCCGCACGCGCCGCGTCGAGGAGATGTCGAAGGGCATGCAGCAGCGCCTCGGCATCGCGCAAGCGCTGATCGGGAAGCCGCCGCTGCTGCTCCTCGACGAGCCGACGAGCGCGCTCGACCCGGTTGGACGGCGCACGGTCAGGCTGCTGCTCGAGGAGCTGCGGCAGCGCGGAGTCTCGGTGCTGCTCAACTCCCACCTGCTGAGCGAGATCGAGCTCGTCTGCGACCGCGTCGTGATCCTCCTGGGCGGAAAGGTGGTCGCCGAGGGCTCGCCCGCGGAGCTCGGCCGCGCCCGCGGGGTCGAGGTCGAGACCGACGAGGGAACGCGGCTGTACGAGGGCACGCACCGCGACGAGGTACCGGAGCTCGTCCGGAAGCTCGTCGCCGAGGGCCGCCGCGTCTACGGCGTCCGGGCGCTCACCTCGACGCTCGAGGAGACCTACCTCGAGGTAGTCGGCGAGGAGAGCTCGTGAGAGCCGTTCCGACGATCATCGGCTACGGGCTGCGGGAGGCGCTGCGGCGCAAGGTCTTCGCCGTGGTGCTGGTGCTGACGGCGGGGTTCTTGTTCCTCTACTGGCTGGCGAATCACTACGCCTTCCGGGACGTCGAGAACATCCAGCCGCCCGCCGGGATCGACCCGCGGCCCTTCGCGGGCGCGTTCATCTTCGGGCTCGCGATGTTCGCGACGCTCTTCCTCGGCGTCGTGCTCGCCGTCTTCCTCACGCTCGGCACGGTGCGCAACGACGCGGAGCGAGGACTGCTCCAGCCGCTGATCGTGCGGCCGATCGGCCGCCAGACGCTGCTGCTCGCCCGCTGGCTCGGCGCGATCGCGATCTGCACGCCGTACGTGATCGCCGTCTACGCCACCTCGATGGTGATCACCGGGCTGACCGGCCACTGGTGGCCCGACCACATCGTCGTCCCGGCGGTCGAGCTGGCGGCCGGCGTCGCGCTCGTGGCGGCGCTCTCGTTGCTCGGCTCGGTGTTCCTGACGGCGGTCGCGAACGGGATCGCGATCTTCATGGTCTTCGGCGCCGGCCTCGTGGCTGGGCTGCTCGGGACGATCGGCCACGCGCTCAACTCGCACACCCTGGAGCACGCGGCCAAGATCGCGGCCTACATCGTTCCGTTCGAGGCGCTCTACCAGGACGCGTTGCGCGAGATCACCGCCAACACGACCGGCCTGACGGGGTTCCTGCTCCAGCTCGGCCCGTTCGGGGGCGCGTACGTCCACGGGACGACCGTGCGCCTCTGGGCTGCGGCCTACCTCGTCGTCGTGGCCGCGGTCGCCGCGGCGGGCTTCGCTCGGCGGGATCTCTAGGTCACCACGAGACCTTCCGCCTGCTCCGGACCTGCTTGACCCACTTCTTGCGCTCCTCCGAGCGGAGGCGCGCGTCCTGCTTCAGCGCGAGGCGCCTGAGCTCGCGCTGCAGGGCCCGGTAGCTCTGCAGCCGCTCGCGCGGCAGCCGGCCCTCGTCGATCGCCTCTTGCACCGCGCACCCGGGCTCCCGCATGTGCGCGCAGTCGTTGAAGCGGCAGTCCGCTGCGAGCTCGTCGACGTCCGCGAACGCCTCCTGGATCCCGTCGTCGGCGCTCCACAGCTGCACCTCGCGGAGGCCCGGCGTGTCCACGAGCATCGCGCCGCCCGGAAGCCGGAAGAGCTGCCGCGCCGTGGTCGTGTGGCGGCCGGTGCCGTCCTCGGCGAGCTCCTTCGTCGCCTGCACCTCCGCGCGCAGGAGCCGGTTCGCGAGCGTCGACTTGCCGACTCCCGAGGAGCCGAGCAGCGCAATCGTCCTGGCCGGCGCGAGGTAGGGCGCGAGCTCGTCGACCCCCTCGCCGGTGACGTTGCTGATCACGTGCGCGGGGACGCCCATCGCGACCCCTTCGGCCTCGAGCAGCAGCGCGAGCGGGTCGTCGCAGAGGTCGGCCTTCGTCAGGACGAGCGCGGGCGTCGCGCCGCTCTCCCACGCCAGCGTCAGGTAGCGCTCGATCCGCCGCAGGCTGAAGTCCTCGTCGAGGCCGGTCACGACGAAGACGGTGTCGACGTTGGCCGCGAGGACCTGGGCCTCGGTCTGCGACCAGGCGACCTTGCGCCGGAACGCCGACCGGCGCGGCAGCACCGCGTGGATGGTCTCGTCGCGGAGGGCGACCCAGTCGCCGACCGCGGGCAGGTCCTCGCCCGAGCCGGCCTCGTGCCGCAGGCGGCCGGCCGGGCGCGCGCGCTGCTCTCCGCGACTGGTGAGCACGTCGTACTCGCCGCGGTGCTGCGCGGAGACGCGGGCCGGAATGCAGTTTTCATGTGGCTCGAGCGCGGCCGCGAAGCCGTCGTCCCAGCCGAGGTCTTGCAGGTTCAAAGCGAAGCTCCTTGTGAGAAGGGTCAACTCCGGGACGAGCCCGAGGCCGGGGAGCTACGCGAGGTTGCTGCGGCTAGCCGGGAGCCTCAGGCTCTGCGACCGGAGGGTGCAATCGTCGTCATGTCGCACCTCCTTTGCCGAACAGCGAACCCGCGGAGCCTAGCAGCCGG
>DASSQK010000128.1:0-4642 GCA_035702555.1 Gaiellaceae bacterium
CGTCCACGACCTCCGGGTCACGGTCGAGCACGTCGACGATCTTGTCGAGCGCGGCCGTCGCGGAGAGGAACGTCCCGTAGAGCTGCGACAGCTGCTGCACCGGGTCGAAGAAGTTCTGCACGTAGAGCATGAAGGCGAAGAGCGTTCCCAGCGTGACCGCGTTCTCGAAGTAGAGGTGGCCGCCGTAGCCCAGGACGACCGCGAGCGCGACCGTCGAGAGCAGGTCGACGAACGGGAAGTAGAGGCCGTTGAGGACGACCGTCTGCATGTTCGACTCGCGGTACCGCTCGGCCACGTTGCGGAAGTTGCGGATGTTCGCGTCCTCGCGCGTGAACGCCTGCACCATCCGCATGCCGGCGATGTCCTCGGCGAGGGTCGCGGTGACGAGGCCGAGCCGCTCGCGCACCTGCGAGTAGGCGCGCGACGAGCGGGTGCGGAAGATCGCCGACGCGATGCTCATGAACGGGATCACCACGAGCGTCGCGAGCGCCAGCCGCCAGTCGAGGACGAAGAGCAGGATCGCAGTGCCGATCAGCGTGAGCGTGTTCTGGACGAGGCTGGTGACGCCGTCGGTGACGAGCTGGTCGATCGCCTCGACGTCGTTGGTGAGCCGACTGATGATCACGCCCGCGCGGTTGCGCTCGTAGAAGCCGAGCGAGAGGTCCTGCAGGTGGTCGAAGAGCCGGTTGCGCAGGTCGGCCAGGATCCGCTCGCCGACCCAGCCGGTGAGGTACGTCTGCGCGTAGGTCAGCCCCCAGTTCAGGAGCCCGGCGACCAGGAATGCGCCGACGATCCACCAGAGCTTGTTCAGGTCGTGCTGGGCGATGCCCTCGTCGATGGCGTACTTCGAGAGGTACGGCGGCGCCAGGGCGGTCGCCGTCGCGAGCAGCAGCGCGACGATCGAGAGCAGCGAGCGCGTCTTGTACGGACGCGCGAGGCGCAGCAGCATCCCGAGCCGCCGGCGCGTGCGCCTCCAGGACCAGTCCTCGACCTCCGCGCCGCGCTCGCGCATCAGGTGTCCGCCGGGCTGCCAGACCCTCACGCAGGCCTCCCGCCGCGCGCCGCCGCCGGCCGGCGAGCGAAAACCGAGCCCGCACCCCCACCCATGAAGAGGGTGGGGTAGAACCCGCCGCCCTCGGCGATGACGATACCCGCCTTCGACGCATGTGTCCGTGTCCGGACCGCGCCGGTTGTGTGCCGGTTCGTCCACAGCACGACGCGGCTCACGATGCGGCCTCCAGTGCTTCCTCGCCGAGCTCCTCCTCGCCGACCCGCGCTTCGACGGCGTCGGCGAACCGGCGTTCGAGCAGCCCGTGCTCGTAGATGTCGCGGTACACCGGGCTCGTGGCGAGCAGCTCCTCGTGCTCACCCCGCGCGGCGACGCGGCCCTCGTCCAGCACCACGATCTCGTCGGCGAGCGCGATCGTGGAGAGGCGGTGGGCGATGATCAGCGTCGTCCGGTTCTGCATCGCCTCACGCAGGCCGACCCGGATCTTCGCCTCCGTCGTCGCGTCGACCGCCGCCGTCGCGTCGTCGAGGATCAGGATCCGCGGGTCGACTGCGAGCGCTCGCGCGATCGCGAGCCGTTGGCGCTGGCCCCCGGAGAGCGTGATCCCGCGCTCGCCGATGATGGTGTCGTAGCCGTCGGGGAGCCGCTCGACGAACTCGTGCGCCTGCGCGAGGCGCGCGATCCGCTCCACGTCCGCGTCGCCGAGGTAGGGCGCGCCGAAGGTGATGTTCTCGCGCACCGTCGCGGAGAAGAGGAACGGGTCCTGCGAGATCACGCCGATGGCGTGCCGGAGCGACGTGAGCGTGACGTCGCGCACGTCGGCCCCGTCCAGGAGCACTCGTCCACCGGTCACGTCGTAGAACCGCGGCACGAGCGAGGTGAGCGTCGTCTTCCCCGAGCCGGTCTGGCCGATCAGCGCGATCGTCCGGCCCGGCGGGACGACCAGGTCGACGTCCTCGAGCACCGGGCGCCCTTCGAGGTACTCGAACCGCACGTCCTCGAAACGCAGCTCACCCGGGCCAGCGGGCAGCTCGACCGCCTCCGCCCGCTCCGAGATCTCGGCCGGCTCGTCCATGATCTGGAAGATCCGCTCGCCCGAGGCCGTCGCGCGCTGGGACTGGCCGATCCACATGCCGAGCGAGCGCAGCGGCATCACCAGCATGCCCAGGTAGAGGTTGAACGCGACGAAGCCGCCCACCGAGAGCTCGCCGCTCGTCACCATTCGCGCCCCGACCAGCAGCACCGCCGCCTGGGCCAGCAGCGGTACCCAGGCGATCAGCGGCACGTAGGTCGCCCGCTGCCGGTTCGCCTTCAGCGTCTGGCGGAAGACGTCCTCGGAGCGCGCGTGGAACTTGGCCGACTCCTGCGGCTCCTGCGCGAACGACTTGACGACGTGGACGCCGACGATGTTCTCCTCGGCGACCGTCGCGACGTCGGCGAGCTTCTGCTGCACCTCGCGCAGGGTTGGGTGGGCGAGGTGGCTGTAGCGGTAGGCGAGCGCGATCAGCACGGGGGTGATCGCCAGCGCGATCAGCGCGAGCTTCCACTCGAAGACGAAGAGGACGATGGTGACGAAGACCACCGTGACGATGTTCTGGAAGAAGAAGATCAGCCCGTAGCCCAGGAAGAAGCGGACGCCCTGGAGGTCGACCGTCGCACGCGACATCAGCTGCCCGGTCTGGTGCCGGTCGTAGAACCCGTACGAGAGCCGCACGAGGTGCGCGTACAGCCCCTGGCGCATGTCCATCTCGACGGCGAGAGCCTGTCGCCCGGAGATCAGCCGCCGCGCCGCCATCAGCCCCGCCCGCAGGATCCCGCAGGCGACGACCGCGCCGATGTAGAGCCAGAGCTTCTCCTTGTCGCGCTGGGCGAGGGGGCCGTCGATGACGTTCTTGGTCAGCCAGATCAGCGCGATCTGGGCCCCCTGCGACCCGATGGCCAGGACGATCGAGACGATCAGCGAGACCTTGTAGGGCCGGAGGAACCCCAGCAACCGCGCGAACGTGCGGCGGTACCGTGGAGTCTCCTGCACCCTCGAAATCTAGCCTCGGTGCCCCTCCTCGCCGCTCGGATCCAGGCCGAGGCGCCGTAGCTCCGCCCGTATGAGCCGTGTCGCCTCCGCGACTCGACGCCGGTTCGCCGGGTCGTTCAGCCAGCTGCTCGCGCCGGAGGGATGCGGGAGCGGGATCGCGACGGCGCCCTCGTGCTCGAAGCGGCTGCCGACGCACTCGGTCACGCTCTTCAGGCCGAGCAGCCGTCGCGCCGCCAACCCGCCGACAGTCACGATCAGCCGCGGCCGGATCAGCTTCAGCTCCCAGGTGCGCCAGAAGGCGCAGAGCTCCTGCTCGTTCGGGGCCGGAGTCCGGTCGCCGCGGCCGCTGGGCGCCTTGCCCGGGTAGCAGCGCGTCACCGAGGCGCAGTAGAAGGTGGAGTAGAACCCGTCCTCGTCGAGCTCGAGCCACCGGCGCAGCGTGCGGCCGGCGCGGCCGCGCCACGGGCGCCGCTCCTCTCCCTCGACCACGCCGGGCGCCTGGCCGAGGATGTACGCGCGCTGTCCCGCGTACGGCTGGACGACCGGGAGCGACTCGAGCGGGTAGCCCGCCTCGGCGCAGGCGCGGCAGACACGCTGGTCGCGCTGGAGCGAGGCGAGGGAGCGGTAGCGCGAGCGGCGCCGCGTCAAGAGCGGACTGCGACGAACCAGTGGCCGGCGAAGACCGTCTCGCCGCCGCCGAGCTCGCGGGCGAGCGCGTCCGGTTCGAAGTAGCGCTTGTAGACCGCCCAGCGGGAGCCGTCGTTCAGCACCCGCACCTGGCGCTCCTCCGGCTCGACGTCCTCGCGCAGCGCGGAGTCGACCACGACCAGCTCGGGCGCCACCCGGCGGGCCTCGGCGAGAAACCGCTCGCGCTCGGGCCCGTCCAGGTGGCCGTAGAAGTGGCCCGTGAAGACGCGGTCGAACGAGCCGTCGCCGAACGGGAGCGCGAGCGCGTCGCCCTGCACGAAGGTCGCGGCGGGCGCCTGCTCCCGCGCCTCCGCCAGCATGCTCTCGCTCTGGTCGAGGCCCACGATCTCGCCGCGCAGGTGGCGCGTGAGAAAGCCGGTGCCGCACGCGACGTCGAGGGTGCGGGCAGGCTCGAGCGCCGTCAGCGCAGCCTGCAGCGCCGTGACCTCGGCCTCCCAGCCGGGCCGGTCGCGCTCGGCGAAGCGGCCGGCGCCGCGCCACCAGTCGTCGTACTCGGGGGCCCGGCGGTCGTAGTAGGCCTTCACCGTTCCTAGACTACGCACGTGGCGCGGCCGCTCGAGACCGTCCCGAACTTCTCGGAGGGCCGCGACCGCGCGACGATCGACGCGCTCGCGGATGCGCTCGGCTCCCGGGCGCGGCTCCTCGACGTGCACGCCGATGCCGACCACAACCGCTCGGTGTTCACGCTCGTCGGGTCGGCGGAGGAGCTGGCCGACGCGCTCCTCGCAGGCATCGCGTGCGCCGTGGGGCGGATCGACCTGCGGCGCCACGAGGGGGCGCACCCGAGGGTCGGCGCTGCCGACATCGTCCCGCTCGTGCCGCTCGACGAGGGGGACTGGGGCGCCGCGCGCGAGGCCGCGGCGACGGTGGCGGCCCGCATCGGCGAGGAGCTC
>DASSQK010000129.1:0-6225 GCA_035702555.1 Gaiellaceae bacterium
ATGACCTCGCTGAACCCGACGCTGAAGATCGGGACGCAGATCACGGAGACCCTCCGCCGCCACCTCGGCATGTCGTCGAAGGAGGCGAACGCGCGCGCGGTCGAGCTGCTCGAGGAGGTGCGGATCCCGAACGCCAAGTCGCGTCTCGACGACTACCCGCACCGGTACTCGGGCGGGATGCGGCAGCGCGTGATGATCGCGATCGCGCTGTCGTGCAACCCGAAGCTGCTGATCGCGGACGAGCCGACGACCGCGCTCGATGTGACCGTGCAGGCGGGCATCCTCGACCTGCTCGAGGAGCTCCGCGAGGAGCACCAGATGGCGATGGTGCTGATCACGCACGACATGGGCGTGGTCGCCGAGGCCGCCGACGACGTGGTCGTGATGTACGCGGGCCAGGTCGTCGAGCAGGCCGCGACGCTCGAGCTCTTCGACCACCCGGAGCACCCCTACACCGAGGCGCTTCTCGGCGCGCTGCCGACTCTCGAGGGCGAGGGCGGCCGCGAGGCCCGGCTGTCGTCGATTCCCGGCCGGCCGCCGGACCTGCTCGACCCGCCGCCCGCGTGCCGCTTCGCGCCGCGCTGCCCGCACGCGAACCTCGGCGACTACTGCACGGTCGAGCCGCCCGAGCTGCGCGAGCTACGGCCCGGCCACTGGGTGCGCTCGGCGCATCCGGCCAGCGAGCGAATGGCGGTACCGGCATGAGCGAGAACGGCAACACCAGGGAACCGCTCCTCGTCGTCGAGGGGCTCGAGAAGCACTTCCCGGTCCGCAGCGGCTTCCTGATCGACCGCACGACCGGCTACGTGAAGGCCGTCGACGGCATCGCCTTCTCGATCGAGGAGGGCACGACGCTCGGCCTCGTCGGCGAGTCCGGCTCGGGCAAGTCGACCACCGGCTACTGCGTGCTGCAGCTGCTGCAGCCGACCGCCGGCTCGATCCGCTTCGAGGGCACCGAGCTGACGACGATGAAGAGCGAGACGCTGCGGAAGATGCGCCGCGAGATGCAGATCGTCTTCCAGGACCCGTACTCGTCGCTGAACCCGCGCATGACGGTGGGCGACATCGTCTCGGAGCCGCTCGAGGTGCACGGCATCGGGACGCGCAAGAGCCGCCGCGACAGCGTGCGCCGGCTGCTGGACGTCGTCGGCTTCGACCCGACGTTCACCAACCGCTATCCGCACGAGTTCAGCGGCGGCCAGCGCCAGCGCATCGGCATCGCCCGCGCGCTCGCGCTGAACCCGAAGCTGATCGTCTGCGACGAGCCGGTCTCGGCGCTCGACGTCTCGATCCAGGCGCAGATCCTCAACCTGCTGCGCGACCTGCAGCGCGACTTCGGCCTCACGTACCTGTTCATCGCGCACGACCTCGCGGTGGTGCGGGCGATGAGCGACACGATCGCCGTGATGAGCCAGGGGAAGATCGTCGAGGTCGGGCCGGCCGAGCAGGTCTACACCTCGCCGCAGAACGAGTACACGAAGGCGCTCCTCACCGCCGTGCCCGTCGCCGACCCGCGGCGGCAGCGCGAGCGGAAGGCCGAGCGCCGCCGCCTCAAGCACGCGCTGGCCGAAGGGTTCTGATGAAAGCGGCCGCGCTGGCGGCCCTCGCCCTCCTGCTCGCGGGCTGTGGCATGGCGCAGGGCCCGCGTCCTGCGTCGCAGCAGCACCCGTGGACGTTCGCGCAGTCGATGTCGCAGCGGCGGAGCTACTCGGCGACGGCGCTCGTGGGCGGGCGCATCTACGTCGCCGGCGGGATGGTCGGCAACACCGGCCGTCGGCTCGCCCTCGTCCAGCGCTTCTCGCCGGGCCGGGGCTGGACGACGCTCGAGCCGCTGCCGCAGCCGCTCCGCGCGGCGAGCGCCGCGGCGGTCGGCGGCCGGATCTACGTGACCGGCGGCCAGGCCGACTCGGGCGTGACGCGGCGCGTCGAGGTCTACGACGTCCGTGCGCGGCGCTGGCGCGACGGCCCGTCGCTCCCCGTGCCGCTGTTCAACCACTCGACCGTCGCCCTCGGAGGGCGGCTGTACGTGCTCGGCGGCTACGACGGCGGGCGGGAGCGGCGCACGGTCTTCGCGCTGCGGCCGGGCGAGCGGCGCTGGCGTGCCCTCGCGCCGCTGCCGCGCCCGACGCACGCCTTCGGCGCCGTCGCCTTCCACGGCGAGATCTGGGCGATCGGCGGCCGCCGCGGCGACCGCGTCCTGCGGGAGGTCTGGATCTACGACCCGGCGCGCAACCGCTGGCGGCGCGGGCCGACCCTGCCTAAGCCGATGGAGCTCCTCGGCGCGACCGCGGCCGGCGCCGAGATCCACGCCGTCTGGGAGCACACCTACCAGGTGTACGACGCGCGCACTCGACGCTGGCGGCAGGGGCCGTCGCCGCAGATCCCCCGGCACGCGCTGTCGCTCTTCGCCGTCCATGGCCGCCTATACGCGGTCGGCGGCTGCGTCACGCCGCAGCTGGTCGACAGCCAGGCGGTCGAGACCCGGCCGCTCTAGCCGCGCCCGTCCCAGAGGCTCGACGGGTAGTACTCGTACGTCACCCGGTCGACGAGCTCGATCCGCACGCCCGCCCGCAGCATCCGCTCCCCGCGGAACCAGTCGCCGGCGATGCCGAACGCCGAGGCGACGTGGTCGCGCTCGAAGAAGCGCAGGTGTGCGTGGACGAGCGCGCCCTTCAGCGGCAGGCGGTCCGGCAGGACTGCGACCTCGTCCCGAGTCGTGCCGTCGGGATGCCGCTCCAGCAACACGCCCTGCACCGCCTCCGCCCGCCGCTCGCGCGCCGCCTCGAGCAGCATCGACACGGCGTCGGGCGGGAGCGAGTCGTCGTCGTCGAAGTCGAACAGCCAGCGGCCCCGCGCGAGGCGGTAGCCCTCGTTGCGGGTCAGCGTCGAGACCGCGAGCCAGTGGCGGCGCGCGTCCGGGTAGACGTAGCGCTGCGGCAGGTTCCACCAGCGCACCCGCTCGTCGCCGGCTTCGCGCACGATCTCCTCGGCCTCGCCGTCGGGGCCGTCGCCGATCACCAGCACCTCGAGCCGCTCGTGCGTCTGTGCGAGAGCCGCGGGGAGCGACCGGTCACGCAAGAGCCCGGCGCGGCGGAACGTCGGCAGGACGATCGTCACCAGCGGGTCGGGCTCGCTGAACGCGAGCTCGTACTGGGGGTCGGCCCGCGCGTCGGCGAGCTGGCGCCGGTTGTCGGCGTCGCGGCCCGCCATCAGCCGCAGCGCCGGCAGGAGGTCGTGGTCGAGCCGCCGCTCGAGGTGGGCGACGTCCTCGCGCAGCCTCGCGATCTCGTCGTGCACGCCGGCCACCTCGCCCGCGACGCCCTCGAGGCGGTGATGAAGCGACTCGAACCGCCGGTCGAGCGCGTTCGCGAGCCGCTGCCGGAGCCCCGGCCTCACGCGCGCGTGAACAGACGTGCGGGGACGCCCTGGACGCGGGTCGCCGGCTCGACGTCTCGCACGACGACCGCGCCTGCCGCGACGATCGCTCCCGCACCGACGCGTACGTCGTTGACGACCGCGGCGCCCATGCCGATCGTCGCGCCGTCGCCGACGGTGCAGTTGCCGGCCACGTTGGCTCCCGGGTTAAGGACCGCGCCGGGGCCGATCGCCGCGTGGTGGCCGACGAGCGCCCCGCGCGAGACGAGCACGTGTGCGCCCAGCTCCGCGGCGGCGCCGACGACCGCGCCCGGCGCAAGCACGGCGCCCTCGCCGAGAACGGCCGAGGGGCTGACCACCGCAGCCGGGTGCGCGACGCGCTCCGTGCTCCAGCCGTGCTCCGCCAGCACCGACCAGAGCGCGAGCCGGTCGCCACCGAGCCCCAGCACGGCCGCTCCCGCCGGTGCGTCGGGCCCGACGATCGGCAGGCCGTGAGCCTCGCCGCCCACGCGGCCCGGGTCGACGAGCTCGACCAGCGAGACCACGTCGTGGCCGGCAGCGCGGGCGTACTCGACGACCTCGAGCGCGAACGACCCGGTCCCGGCCACGTGCAGCTCCGCCACGCGCGGACGATATCGCTCTGGCGATCAGACGCGATCGCAACTACGATCCGACCCGCGCCGGACCGAGGCTTGGCGCCAGGGACATCAGCGAGATAGGGGATTCCACATGGGTAAGCATGTAGCCAGCCGCTGGCTGTTCGTAGCCGCGGTTGCGGCGGCCGCGGCCGCCACGGTGCTGCTGATCGCGCGCGATCACCAGCAGCCGGCACGATTCTCGGTGCGGTTCGACCCGCACAAGGAGGCGAAGTTCGAGCGAGCGCGCGGCGAGGAAGCGTCGCGCAACGGCGCCGACACGCCCGCGGCCGAGCAGGTCGCGGACCGCGCCTACCCGCGCAGCTACGTCGACGACCGCCTCGCGATCAAGTCGCGCGACGCGTTCAAGACGAAGCCGAACAAGCTCGGCGCGTCCGCGTTCTCGACCGCGTCGGCGTTCAGCGCGGCGAACGCCGCGAGCCCGGGCGCCTGGAACGCGCTCGGCCCGGTGACGCCGAACGTCGCCGGCGAGGCCTCGCAGTTCTTCGACCCCGCCACCGGCACCGGGCCTCCGACGCAGGAGTCCGGTCGCGTGACGGCGCTCGCGATCGACCCCAACTGTGGCAAGGCCTCGGCTCCGGCCGGCGCTCCGTGCCGCCTCTGGGTCGCGGCCGCGGGCGGCGGCATCTGGCGCACGAACGACGCGCTCGCCGCGCACCCCGCGTGGATCGCTCCGCCCGCCAGCCTGCCGACGAACGCCTTCGGCTCGCTGATCGTGGACGCGAACGACCCGAGTGGGAACACGCTCTACGCGGGCTCGGGTGAGCCGAACGGCTCGGGTGACTCCGAGGCCGGCCTCGGCCTCTTCAAGTCGACCGACGGCGGCGCCAGCTGGTCGCTCGTAGCCGGCTCGCAGGCCGTCGCGCTCAACCGCTCGATCGGCGCGATCGCGGTCAAGCCCGGCTCGCCGGGCACGATCTACATCGGCACCGACGTCGCCCGCCACGGCTCCTCGGCGGCGAACGGCGGCCGCCGCACTCCGCCGAACGCGCCCGCGCTCGGCGTCTACAAGTCGACCGACGGCGGCGCGAGCTTCACCCTCGCGGCCGACCTGGCCTCGAAGACCCCGCCGAACCCGGCGACCCCGGCCTCCGGCGTCGACTGGTTCCAGGGCGGGATCACGAAGCTCGAGCTCGACCCGAACAACGCGGGCGCCGTCTACGCGGCGGTCGTCGGCTACGGGCTCTGGCGCTCCAACGACGGCGGCGCGACGTGGTCGCAGGTGTTCCAGACCATGAACCCGGGCGACGCCTTCGGCGATCGCGTCGAGTTCTCCGCCGTGAACCTCGGCGGCGGCAAGACGCGGATCTACCTCGGCGACTCCTCCGACGACCTGCTCGTGGCGCGCGTCTGGCGCACCGACGACGCGGCCTCGATCGCGGGCTCGCCGACCGCCGGCTACTCGAACGCCGGCTGGACCGAGCTCTCGAGCTCGGCCAACGGCACGAACGGGTTCCTCGCGTACGGCTACTGCCAGAACGGCCAGTGCGGCTACGACGACTTCGTCGTCAGCCCGGCCGGCCAGCCGGGCGTCGGGGCCGGGCACGCGAACGAGCTCTGGCTCGGCGGCTCGATGAACTACGACGAGCTCGTCGCCTACGGCGGCCTGCCGCCTCGCTCGAACGGCCGCGCGGTGCTCCGCACGATCAACGGCGGCGCCCTGCCGCAGGACGTGGGCTGGCAGGACATGACCGCGACGCTCGGCGCCGCGCCGTCGTACCGCATTACCGGCGGCATGCATCCGGACGAGCATGCGGTCGTCTTCGACCCGACGAACACGGGCATCGCGTTCGTGGGCTCGGACGGCGGCGTCGTGCGCGTCGACGTCAGCAGCCCGCGGAACGCCTCCGCGGCCTGCTCGACGCGGCGTTTCGTCTACAACAACGGCCACGGCGCGCAGCCGCTCGCCCCGGCCGACCTGCTGGACTGCCAGCGCCTGCTGAGCGGGATCCCGACGGCGGTCACGCCGCTGAACGACGGGCTGAACACGATCCAGTTCCAGTCGCTGTCGTACAACCCGGCGAACCCGACCGGCGAGCTGCTCGGCGGCACGCAGGACAACGGCACCTTCTCCTACACCGGCACGAGCACCTGGTTCGAGTCGGTCGGCGGAGACGGCGGCCAGTCCGGGTTCGACGCCGGCAACGGCACGACCCGGTACCACAACTACTACGACGCGACGCCCGAGGTGAAC
>DASSQK010000130.1:0-4045 GCA_035702555.1 Gaiellaceae bacterium
ACGCCGCTCGGCCAGGCGCTGGAGTTCTACAACGCCCTCGTCGAGGCCGGCTGCGAGACCGAGCTCGTGGTCTTCCCCCGGGAAGGTCACGGCTGGAGCGAACGCGGGCACCAGGTCGAAGCCTGGAACCGGATCCGCGACTGGCTCGCGCGGCATCTCTAGAAAATCCACGGCGATATTCCCCTTGCGGGTCGCGCGAGCAGCGTGTAATGTCTCGCGTTCATTTCCGGGAAAGGAGGAGAATTTGAACGGTCACCTCGCGGCACATCGTCAGATCGTCAACTCCGTCCCGGCGACTGCGTTCGCCATGGTGGAGTGGCGTGACGGCGGTCTCGTCCTTCGGGAAGTCCTCGAGGGGAAGCGCTCCGGCTAGACCCGCAGCATCGGAGCGACGTCCACCGAGGGCGACCCACAAGGGTCGCTTTCGTCGTTTCTAAGGCGAAAACGAGCCGGAGCACGAGAAAGGAGCACGAGGAGTGACACGCAGCTCCAACCCATAGTCCGAGTCGACCCCGACTTGGAGAGCGGCTCTTCGGATCGTCGAGCACGCGAAATCGAGGCGAAAAAGCAACGTCCGCGATAGCGCGCTCATTTTTTCGAAAGTCGCAGGCACCACCTCCTGTTCGCCGGGCTCGACTCACCAGTCGTCGAGACCACAGGCGAAGGGAGGTGTACGACGTGTATTACTACGATTCCGACGTCCACCGTCAGTGTCAGCAGGAGCGCATGGCGGAGATTCGGGACGAGTACCGACGCGTCCAGGCGGCGAGCCCGTCGAAGGCGTGGAGCCGGGTTAAGCGGTACGCACAGTCCGCGCGGTCGCACATTCGGATCCACCCCAAGCGCGCGCCTGTCTATCGCGCATGAGACGGCGCCTGCCGGCAGAGCCGCGCGTCATTCGGGAACCGTGACCCCGAGACGCGCGGCTCTGTGCTTCTCAGCGCCCCGCGTTCTGCGCGACGAACGCGGCGACGTCGCGGATCTGCGCCGGGCTGAGCTGTCCGGAGAAGGCCGGCATCCCGCCGCCGCCGGCCTCGACCTTCGCCTGCACGGTGGCGAAGTCAGGTCGCAGCGAGTCGAGGCTCGGACCGAGCTGGCCCTTCGCGCCGGCGGCCTTCAGCGTGTGGCACGAGCCGCAGCCGGCGGACTTGAAGACGCCCGCGCCGGCCGCGGCGTTCGCGCCCGCCGGAACGGTCGAGCTCACCGCGGGCGCAGGCGCTGAGGTGCTGCGGCCGTAGAGCCAGAGCGCGCTCGTCCACCAGACGGCGATCAGCAGCGCGAACAAGACGCCGCCGGCGATCGGTAGCACCAACCGCGGGAAGCGGTGCAGGCGCACGATCGTCACCTTGGCGGCGAAGGCGCCGTAGACGGCGCAGCCGAGCAGCGAGTGCGCGAGCACGCGCGTCGTCGGCGAGCGGAAGCCGAGCTTGAAGATGCAGTGGTAGGCGACCGGCAGCGTGCAGACGAACGCGAGCCGGCCCGACCAGCGGTGCGCCGGGTTCACCCAGGCCGGCTTCTCCCACGGCAGCCGCCGGAAGATCCAGGCGGCCGTGAAGACCTGGAAGCACGCGAGCACGACCGCCGCCGTCGCGAAGGCCGCCTTCAGGTGCAGCGGGTCGCTGAAGAAGAGTTGGAAGTAGCCCTTCGAGCGCGGGTCGTGCGCCGCGAGCAGCCCGGCCGTCAGCGCTCCGACCGCGAACGCGGCGAGCGGCGCGGCGAGCCAGCGGTACGACCGCTGCCCGGGAGCCGCGGCGGCGAGCTCTGCCACGGCGCTATCGAATCGCAGTCGCGGCCGCAGGGCAACCGGCGGCTACGGAACCTCGAGGTCGCGCCGCTCGACCAGCACGGCACCCGCGCCCAGCACCGCTGCGGCGGCCGCGAGGACGACGAGCACGCCCCAGCCGTCGACGCCCTCCTGCAGCGGGCTCGCGCCGATCAGCCAGAAGGGCGACAGAAACCGCAGCGGGTCGAGCCAGCCGGCGAGGCTGTGGAGGCCGCTCACGAGGTAGGCGGCGGCCGCGTACCCCGCCGGCGCCGCGAGCGCGACGAGCTTGCTCGGCACCCAGGCGCCGAGGGCGAGCGCGAGCCAGCCGTAGAGCAGCCCGAGCGCGGCGAGCGCCCCCATCGCCGCGGCGAGCCTCCCGAGCGAGAGGCCGAGCCCGAACACCGGGTCGAGCACCAGCAGTGCCAGGAGGCCCGTGACGGACGCGAGCAGGATCTCCGCCGCCACGGCGGCACCCTTGGCCAGCACCGCGTCGCGCCGCCGCACCGGGTAGGCGAGCACGAGCTCGAGCCGGCCGGCCTCCTCCTCGCCCGCGAGGGTGCGGGCTCCCGAGCCGATCGCCAGCACGAGCACGAGCAGCGGCAGGATCAGGCTGAAGAGCTCGGCGTCGATGAAGCCTGCGCCCGAGCTGAGGTCGCCCGCGGAGCTGATCCCGAACAGCGACTTGAGCGCGTCCGGGTAGTTCCGGACGAGCGTCGTGATCGCCTCGGAGCCCTTGATCGACGGGAAGATCGAGGCGACCAGGAGGCAGTAGGCGGCGATCCCGACGCACCAGCCGGCGAGCGCCCGGCGGTGGTCGGCGAGGCCGCGGCGCGCGAGTTCAGCCGCCATCGGACCCCTCGTCGTAGAGCTCGAGGAAGAGCTCCTCGAGGTCGGCCGGCTGCGAGACGAAGTCGACGACGGCGTGCCGCGACGCCTCCTTGACGATCGGGTCGATCGCGCGCTCCGGCGCCGAGAGCCGCACCGTCGTGCGGTCGGAGATCTCGAGGCGGACGCCGTCGAGCCGCCCGAAGCGCTCCGGGTCGACGGGCTCGGCGAAGACGATCGCGACGTGGCGGAGCGCGCGCTCGCGCAGGCGGCCGACCGCGTCGACGTCGACGAGCCTCCCCGCGCGGATGATCCCGATCCGGTCGGCGACGTGCTGCACCTCGTCGAGCGAGTGCGAGGAGAGGAAGACCGTGCGCCCGTCGGCGGCGGTCTCGCGCACGAGCGACCGGAACTCGGCCTGCAGCAGGGGGTCGAGGCCGCTCGTCGGCTCGTCCAGCACGAGGAGCCGCGGCCGGTGCATGAACGCCTGCACGACGCCGACCTTCTGGCGGTTGCCCTTCGAGAGCTGGCGGATCGGCCGGTCGAGGACGACGCCGAAGCGGTCGCAGAGCTCGCCGCGCAGCCCGTCGTCGACGCCGCCCCGCAGGCGCGCGAGCGAGTCGAGCTGCTCACGCGCGGTCATGCGGTCGTTCAGGCGGAGGTCGCCCGGGAGGTAGCCGACCCGCCTGCGCGCCTCGACGCCGTCGCGGCGCGAGTCGAGGCCGAGCACGGAAGCAGCGCCGGACGTCGGGTGGATCAGGTCGAGCAGCATCCGGATCGTCGTCGACTTGCCCGCGCCGTTGGGCCCGAGGTACCCGAAGACCTCGCCGGCCTCGACGCGCAGCTCGAGCTCCGTGACGGCGCGGACGCTGCCGTACACCTTGGTCAGTCCGCGCGTCTCGATGGCCGGGGCCGCCACCGGAGCAGAATAGGCGCGGTGCTCGAGCTCGACACTCCTCACGGGCCCGCGCGGGTCCACCTGAGACCCGTCGACGCGCCCCTCGGGACGATCGTGCTCGGCCACGGCGCGGGCGGCGGCGTCGGCTCACCCGACCTCGTCGGGGCCGCGGAGGCCGCGGGCGAGGCCGGCTTCGGCGTCGCGCTCGTCGAGCAGCCCTACCGCGTCGCCGGCCGCCGCTCGCCCGCGCCTGCCGCCCAGCTCGACGCGGCCTGGGTCTCGGTGATCGCACAGCTCCCGCTCGAGGGCCTGCCGCTGCTGGTCGGCGGCCGCTCGTCGGGCGCGCGGGTCGCCTGCCGCACAGCCGCAGAGGTGGGCGCGGCGGCGGTGCTCTGCCTCGCGTTCCCGCTCCACCCGCCGGGCCGACCCGAGAAGAGCCGCCTCGACGAGCTCGACGCGGTCGAGGTGCCGACGCTGGTCGTCCAAGGCGAGCGCGACCCGTTCGGCCTGCCGCCGCCCGGCCCCCGCCGTCAGGTCGTCACGATCCCCGGCACGCA
>DASSQK010000131.1:0-4255 GCA_035702555.1 Gaiellaceae bacterium
CCTCGCCGCCCGGCTCGAGCGGCCCGAGCCCGAGCGCTTCGTCGTCTACGCGCAGAACCACGACCAGGTCGGCAACCGCGCCGTCGGCGACCGGCTGTCGCGGGAGCAGCTGCGCGTCGCGGCGGCGTGCGTGCTCTTCGCGCCCGAGACGCCGCTGCTCTTCATGGGCGAGGAGTACGGCGAGCGGCGGCCGTTCCAGTTCTTCACCGACCACGTCGATCCGGCGATCGCCGAGGCGACGCGCGAGGGCCGCAGGCACGAGTTCGAGCGCTTCTCCGCGTTCCGCGGCGAGGACGTGCCCGACCCGCAGGACCCGGCCACCTTCGCGCGCTCGAAGCTCGACCGCTCCCACGGCGACGAGGAGCTGCGCGCGCTCCACCGCGAGCTGCTGGCGCTGCGGCGGGAGCTCCCGCGCGAGGCCGAGGTCGCGCTCGACGAGGAGGCCCGGACGCTCACCGTGCGGCGCGGCGGCGTCGAGCTGCGCGCCGACTTCGCGAACGCGACCGTCGAGCTGCGCCGGTGAGGGAGGTCTGGCCGGGCGCGCCGTTCCCCCTCGGCGCGCTCTGGGACGGCAACGGGACGAACTTCTCGCTCTTCAGCGAGCACGCCGAGCGGGTCGAGCTGTGCCTGTTCGACGGCGACGAGGAGGAGCGCGTGCCCCTCGTCGAGCGCAACGCCTTCAACTGGCACGCCTACCTCCCCGGCGTCGGCCCCGGCCAGCGTTACGGCTTCCGCGTCCACGGCCACTACCGGCCGGAGGACGGCCTGCGGTTCAACGCGGCCAAGCTCCTGATCGACCCGTACGCCAAGGCGATCGAGGGCGCGGTCGACTGGTCGGCCGCACACGTGTTCCCGTACGTGATGGACGGCAGCGAGGACGCCGACCTGCGGGCGGACGGCCAGGACGACGCCTCCGCGATCCCGAAGTGCGTCGTCGTCGACCCGTCCTTCGACTGGGAGGACGACTCCCGTCCGAACACGCCGTGGAACGCCACGGTCATCTACGAGGTGCACACGAAGGGCTTCACGCAGCGCCTCCCCCAGCTGCGCGAGGAGCTGCGGGGCACCTACGCCGGCCTCGCGAGCGACGAGGCGATCGAGCATCTGCGCGCGCTCGGCGTCACCGCGGTCGAGCTGCTGCCCGTGCACCACATCGCCGACGAGAGCTTCCTCGTCGACCGCGGCCTGACGAACTACTGGGGCTACAGCTCGATCGGGTACCTCGCGCCGCATGCGCTCTATTCGGCGAGCGGGAAGAGCGGCGAGCAGGTGCTCGAGTTCAAGGGCATGGTCAAGGCCCTCCACCGCGCCGGGATCGAGGTGATCCTCGACGTCGTCTACAACCACACCGCCGAGGGCAACCACCTCGGCCCGATGCTCTCGTTCCGCGGGGTCGACAACGCCTCGTACTACCGCCTCTCGCCGGACGACCCCCGTTACTACGTCGACTTCACCGGCACCGGGAACTCGCTCAACCCGGTGCACCCGAGCGTCCTGCGTCTGATCATGGACTCGCTCCGCTACTGGGCGGTGGAGTGCAGGGTCGACGGCTTCCGCTTCGACCTCGCCGCCGCGCTCGCGCGCGAGTTCTGGGACGTCAACCGGCTGGCCGCCTTCTTCGACGTCATCCACCAAGACCCGGTGCTCTCGCAGGTGAAGCTGATCGCCGAGCCCTGGGACGTGGGGCCCGGCGGCTACCAGGTCGGCAACTTCCCGGTGCTCTGGACGGAGTGGAACGGCCTCTACCGCGACACGGTGCGCGACTTCTGGCGCGGGGCCGCGCACGGCGTGGGCGACTTCGCCGCGCGCCTCACCGGCTCGAGCGACCTCTACGCCGAGGACGGCCGCCGGCCCGTCGCGTCGATCAACTTCGTCACCGCGCACGACGGCTTCACGCTGCGCGACCTCGTCTCCTACAACGAGAAGCACAACGAGGCGAACCTCGAGGAGAACCGCGACGGCACCGACGACAACCGCTCCTGGAACTGCGGGGCCGAGGGCGACACGGACGATCCCGACGTGAACGCGTTGCGGGCGCGGCAGCAGCGCAACTTCCTCGCGACGCTCTTCCTCTCGCAGGGCGTGCCGATGCTGGTCGGCGGCGACGAGCTCTCGCGCACGCAGCACGGCAACAACAACGCGTGGTGCCAGGACAACGAGCTCTCGTGGTTCGACTGGGAGCTGCGCGACGACCAGCACGAGCTGCTCGACTTCACCCGCCGGCTGATCTTCATGCGCCGCCACCACCCCGTCTTCCGGCGGCGCTACTTCCTCCGGGGAACGAGCGTCGACGGCTCGGGGCTGCCCGACGTCTGGTGGTTCCGCGAGGACGGCCGGCGGATGACCCGCCGCGACTGGGAGGACGGCGGCCGGCGGACGCTCGGGATGTTCCTCAACGGCGAGGAGCTCGACGAGACCACCTCCCGCGGCGAGCCGATCGGCGACGAGTCGTTTCTTCTGCTGTTCAACGCGCACTACGAACCGGTGACGTTCCAGCTGCCTGCACGCCGTTTCGGCGCGCGGTGGAAGCTCGAGCTCTCCACCGCCGAGCCGCACGCGGACGAGGGGTCGTTCGCGGCGCGCGAGCACGTGCCGGTGGAGTCGCGCTCGCTGCTCGTGCTCCGCCGCGGCTGGTGACCTTCCGCTGCCTCTACCGGCTGCAGCTCGGGCCGGGCCTCGACTTCGCGGCGGCGAGGCGCCTGGTGCCGTACGTGCGCGAGCTCGGCGTCTCGCACCTCTACCTCTCGCCGTCGCTGCAGGCGCGGCCCGGCTCGACGCACGGCTACGACGTGATCGACCCGACCCGCGTCTCCGGGGAGCTCGGCGGCGAGGACGAGCTGCGCGCACTCTGCCGCGAGGCGCCCGGGGTCGTGCTCGACATCGTCCCGAACCACATGGCGGCCGACGGGGCGAATCCGTTCTGGGCCGACGAGGAGCTGCGGGCGCGGTTCTTCGACCTCGACCCCGCGACCGGCCGGCACCGCCGCTTCTTCACGATCGACGACCTCGCTGGCGTGCGCGTCGAGGACCCGGAGGTCTTCGAGGTCACGCACCGGAAGGTCCTCGAGCTCGCCGCCGAGGGCCTGATCGACGGCGTGCGCGTCGACCACCCCGACGGGCTCGCCGACCCGCGCGGGTACCTCGAACGGCTGCGCGCGCGCGGGCTCGAGCACGTCTGGGTCGAGAAGATCCTCGAGCCCGGCGAGGAGCTGCGCGACTGGCCGGTCGAGGGCACGACGGGCTACGAGTTCCTGAACGACGTGCTCGGCCTGTTCGTCGACCCCGCGGCCGAGGGGGCGTTCAGCGGGCTCTACCGCGAGGTCTCGGGCGAGACGCGCCCGTTCGCCGAGGTCGCGCACGAGGCGAAGCTGGAGCTGGCGCGCTCGGACTTCCGCCCCGAGGTGGAGCGCCTGCGCGCGCTCCTCGAACGGCCCGGCCTGGAGGAGGCGCTCGCGTCCTTCCACGTCTACCGCACCTACGTCGAGCCGGAGGCCGGACGCGTGGAGCCCGCCGACCGCGCGGAGGTCGAGCGGGCGCGCCTGGACGACCGGCTCGCGCGCGTGCTCCTGCTCGAGGAGCGCGGCCACGACGAGCTCGTCACCCGCTTCCAGCAGACCACCGGCCCGGTGATGGCCAAGGGCGTCGAGGACACGGCGTTCTACCGCTACAGCCGGCTGCTCGCGTTGAACGAGGTCGGCGGCGACCCCGGCCGCTTCGGCCTCTCGCTCGACGAGTTCCACACCGCCCAGGCGACGCGGCGGCCCAACGCCCTGCTGACGACGTTCACGCACGACACGAAGCGCTCGGCCGACG
Organism: Gaiellaceae bacterium; assembly: GCA_035702555.1. GTDB lineage: Bacteria > Actinomycetota > Thermoleophilia > Gaiellales > Gaiellaceae > AC-32. Next base: position 3,814 of record DASSQK010000131.1, read on the forward strand.
TGCGGGCGCGGCTCGCGGCCCTGACGTGGATCCCGGAGGACTGGGCGGCGCTCGTCCGCTCGCTCGCGGTCGAGGGCGACGACGAGTACCACGTCCTCCAGACCGTGGTGGGCGCCTGGCCGCTGGAACCCGGGCGGCTCGACGCCTACGTCGAGAAGGCGCTGCGGGAGGGCAGGCGCACGTCGAGCTGGGCCGAGCCGGACGAGGCGGCGGAGCGGCGGGTGCAGGCCTACGGGCGGCGGCTGCTCGAGCGCCGCGAGGTCGAGCGCTTCGTCGAGCGACTCCGCCCGCTCGGCCGGCGAATCGCGCTCGCCCAGGCGCTGCTGAAGCTGACGAGCCCGGGCGTGCCCGACGTCTACGGGGGGGACGAGCTCGAGACGCTCGCACTGGTCGACCCGGACAACCGCCGGCCGGTCGACTGGGACCTGCGCATCCGCGCGCT
>DASSQK010000132.1:0-7097 GCA_035702555.1 Gaiellaceae bacterium
CTCCTCGAACTCACCGCGGTACTTCGACCCGGCGACCAGCGCCGCGAGGTCGAGCGTGTAGATCTGCTTGCCCTTCAGCAGCTCGGGAACCTGGTTCCCGGAGATGCGGGCGGCGAGGCCCTCGACGACGGCGGTCTTGCCCACGCCCGGCTCGCCGATCAGCACCGGGTTGTTCTTCGTGCGCCGCGAGAGGATCTGCATCACGCGCTCGATCTCGGTCTGGCGCCCGACCACGGGGTCGAGCTTCGACTCGGCGGCGAGCTTCGTCAGGTTGCGGCCGAACTGGTCGAGCAGCTTCGAGCTCTTCGACTTCTCGCCCGGCGCGCCGCCCGCGCCCTGCTGCCGCCGGCCGGGGCCGGAGAGCATGCGGATGATCTCGTTGCGAATCTTCTCGGCGTCGGCGTCGAAGTCGAGCAGGATGCGCGCCGCGACGCCCTCGTTCTCGCGCACGAGGCCGAGCAGGATGTGCTCGGTGCCGATGTAGTTGTGCCCCAGCGAGAGCGCCTCGCGCAGCGCGAGCTCCAGGACCTTCTTCGCGCGCGGGGTGAACGGGATCTGCCCCGTCGTGACCTCGTCGCCCTGGCCGACGATGCGGGCGACCTGCGCGCGCACCTCCTCGACCGTGATGTCGAGCGACTCGAGCACGCGCGCCGCCAGGCCCTCCTCTTCGCGGAGCAGGCCAAGCAGGATGTGCTCGGTTCCGATGTAGTTGTGCTTGAGGGCACGGGCCTCGTCCTGGGCGAGGACGACGACCTGACGGGCTCTTTCCGTGAAGCGTTCGAACAAGTCGCTGCTTCCTTTCCCCCGCTCGCCGCGGAATCGCTGAGGCGCCCATCGTAGCGAACGGATCGGGGGGTCACGGCCCCCCGGACGGGTCATCCGGGGAGTATCCATTCGGCTCCAAATCGCGTTAATTTCGCGACATGGGGATGGGTCGAAGGCTACTCTCGCTGCTGCTCTTCGTGGCGGGCTACGTGCTGCTCGCGACGCTCGAGCCGCTCGTCGCGGCCGGCCCGGCGCTGACGAGCTTCGTCGCGGCGACGATGCTCCTCGCGCGGGAATCCGAGCCGGCTCGCATCTAAGAGGGCGAGCGGCCGGCCCGGGCGGCGGGCCGGCACGCTCGACGCAGGCGAGGCTAGGTCAGCTCGTAGTGCGCCGTATCGGACTCGAGCAGCTTCAGCTTGAAGCCGCCGTCGAGCAGCTTGCACTTCATCGTGACGACGTCGCCGACCGCGAAGCCGCTGAGGTCGGCGCCCGGCACGATCCCGCAGGCGACCGGGGCGTCGCGACCCTCGACGTCGAGGCTGATGTGCTCGGCGTCGAGCTCCGCGATCGTGCCCTCGAACATGAACCACGAGCCGTCGGGGGAGATCGACGCGTGGTCCGACGCCAGCGTCTTGACGACGTAGTGGCCCTCGTCGTTCCTGGCGCAAACCATCTTCACCTCGTCGCCGACGGCGAACCCGACCAGGTTCATCCCGACCGGGACGAGGCACGAGACGGGCTCTTCGGCGCCGTCGACCGCGACGCCGACCTGGCCGCCGTCGAGTGACGAGATCGTCCCGACGGCCTGCAGGTACGCGGGCGGGGCCGGCGCGTCGAAGTGCTTCAGCAGTGCCAGCACGAAGTGGCCCTCCGTGTACTTGCACGTCATCAGGACTTTCTGGCCGGCCTCGAAGCCCGTCAGGTCGAACCCGTCGGGCAGGGCGCAGCGGACGGCGCGCTCCGGCGAGCCGTCGACGTTCACCACGACCGCGTCCTCCCCGAGCGAGGCGAGGATCCCGGCGACGGTGAACTGCTCCTTGCCGATGTCGACGCCGCCCTCGCCGCCGTCGTCCTCGTTCTCGGCCTTGACCAGCGTGAAGCTGCCGTCCGCCTCGACGGTGACGACGAGCGCGATCTCGTCGCCGGGCGCGAAGGCGGGGACCTCGACGCCGTCGGGCACCTTCACGTAGACGCGTCCCCGGTGGACGACCGCGAGCTCGATGGTTCCGTCCTCGCCGGTCGCGAGGTAGATGCCCTCGAGCTCGAGCTGTCCGTCGTGGCCGATCTTCTCGACGTCGCCCTCGTGGCACTCGAGGCCGTTGCCGCGCACGCGCGTCTTCAGATTCAGGCGATCGCCGGGCTGCAAGCCGCCGCCGCGCATGGACGCGCCAACCTTGCCGCCGCGGAGGCGCAACGCGAAGACGCTGCCTCCGGCCGAGAGCGCGAGCCGCGCGCCGAGCCGCCTCACGACCGTCGCGCGCACGTGCGCGTGCCGGGCCTTGCCGAGGCGCCGCACGGCGGCCGCGCCGAAGGTGCCGTCGGGGAGCTGCGCGCCCTGGACGCTCACGCGCAGGCCGACCCTGAGCCGCTTGAAACCTTGATGCAGTCGGACGGTGCGGACGGTGCCGTCCGCAGACGCCGTCACGACCGCCTTGCGCGCGGGGTCCTTCGCGATCACGACGCCCCGGAAGCCTGCAGCTCCGGCGGTCGCGGGAAAGACGACGACGAACGCGGCCGCAGTCGCGGCGAGAAGCACTAGGGACCGCTTCATTCGGTTGCCTCCTCTCGACCGCGAGCCGGCCGAGGGCTGAGGCGCCCGCGACCGGCTCGTCGGTACGTTCTTTCGGCGTCGGTCGGGCGGCAACCGCACTCCTGCTCGAGAGCTGCATCGGCCTCGGCAGCGGCGGCCTTGCGCACAATCCCTCCCGCGAGTCACCTCGATCGGGGGATAGGCTCGGCCCCGTGGCGCTCTTCGACGTGGCGGAGGTGCAGCGGCGGCTCTCGGCGGGGAGCGGCGGCTACGAGATCGTGCACCGCTCTCCCGGGCTGGAGATCGGCGTCTACGTGCTCGTCGCGCCGGAGCCCGACCAGCAGTCGCCGCACGAGGACGACGAGGTCTACGTCGTGCTCGAGGGGAGCGGCGTGCTAACGGTCGAGGACGAGCAGATCCCGGTGTCGGAGGGCAAGGCGGTCTTCGTCCCGGCCGGCGCCGAGCACCGCTTCACGGGCTACGAGGGCCTGAGCGTGCTCGTGATCTTCCGCCGGCCGGTCTAGACGGACGCTACTCGGCCTTCGCGAAGTAGCCCACGACCGCCCAGAGGGTCATCAGCAGGATCTTCACGTCGAGCCAGAGCGACCAGTTCTCGATGTAGAAGTTGTCCCACTCGACGCGCTCGCTGAGCGAGGTCTTGCCGCGCAGGCCGTGCACCTGCGCCCAGCCGGTGATCCCCGACTTGACGCGCTGGCGGTCGCCGTAGCGGTAGACGCTGTCCTCGAACAGGCGCGCGAAGTCCGGCCGCTCGGGGCGCGGGCCGATCAGGCTCATCTCGCCCCTCAGCACGTTCAGCAGCTGGGGCAGCTCGTCGAGCGAGGTGCGGCGCAGGAGGGTGCCGAAGCGGGTGCGGCGGTCGTCCCCCTCGATCCCGCCCGGGGCGGTGTCCGGGGGCAGCTCGGGCACGACCAGCGGCGCCGAGCTGGCCCGCATCGAGCGGAACTTGAGCATTTCGAACTCGCGGCCGTCGCGGCCCACGCGCGGCTGGCGGAAGAAGACGGGGCGGCCGGCCGTGACCAGCGTTCCGAGCGCGAGCAGAAGGAGCAGCGGCGCGGTGAGCACGAGCAGCGCGGCCGCGACGATGCGGTCGACGACGTACTTGAGCGCGAACTGCAGGCCCCTCGGGTCGGGCCTGCTCGCGGAGAGCAGCGGCAGCCCGCCGATGTGCTCGACGCTCACGCGCTCCGTGACGCGCTCGAACAGGCGAGGCACGAGCGACACCGAGACGCCGAGCTCCTCGCAGCGCTCCACCTGGCGGAGGAGCACCTCGCTCGGCGCGGTGGAGAAGGTCACCACGACGTGGTCGATCCCGTGCTGCTCGATCAGGCGCTCGAGATCCCAGCTGGCGCCGAGCACCGGAACCGGCAGGAGCTCCTCGTCGAGCGGCTCCTTGTCGACGAAGCCGACGGGCCTGAGCCCGAGCTCCGGATGGTCGAGCAGGCGCGAGGCGGTGAGCGCGCCCACGCGCCCTGCGCCGACGATCAGCGTCGGCCGGGCCAGCTCGCCGTGCTTGCGCGCCATCAGCTGCGTCCAGTCGAACGCGACGCGCCCCGCGGCCAGGTAGACCGCGCTGAAGGCGAACAGGCGCAGCGCCTGCGGAGCGAGGTCGTCGACGTCTCCCGGGAGGAGGATCCGGAGCGTGAGCAGCGCCATCGTGGCGAGCACCGTCGCGCCGACGACCCGCTTCACGTTGTCGAGAACCGACAGCCGCAGGCGCCAGTCGTACAGGCCGCGGTGCGCGAGCACCGCGAGGACCAGAACGGCGTACAGGACGAGCCAGACCGGCTCGGTCTGGACGATGCCCGCCCGGGCGGCGGTGAGCTCGGAGATGAGCGCTGCCGTGAGCAGCATCAACCCGTCCAGGAGGAGAGCTCCCCGCGCCCAGGAGCCGAAGCCTCGAGCGCGTCGTCGTCCGGCGACGCCCTCGAGCGACAGGGGCTCGAGCGCGGGAAGCGCCTCAGCGTTCAGGGTTCGCGTAGCCATGCCGCAGACAGGTTGTTGGATCCGCTCCGGTTAGCCGGCTACTGCTGCTGCCGCGAGTGGCCGAGCTTCCGCAGGGTCGTGCCGGCGCCCACGAGGAGCACGCCGCCGACGGCCATCAGCGCCAGGTCGAGCCCCGTGAACGGAAGCCCGCCGGTCGTCTTCACGGCCTGCGCGCCCAGCGCCTGCTGGACCGCGCCCTGCACGCCGACGCGCGGGTAGCCCTGGGCCGCCGAGTACTTGAGAGCGGCCTTCAGGTCCGTCTTCGAGTACGTGCGGTCGAGCTGGCCGTTATCGGCGTAGTCCTTGAGAATCTGCTGCGGAGTCGCGGCCACCGCTGCGGGTGCTGCGACAAGGATGCCCACCGCGCAGGCGAGCACCGCCAGAACGATCGATCGACGCCACATCTCTGTTGTCCCTCCTCCTGATCTTCCGATCAGGTTTCCGAAACGCCTACCGGACCTTCCCCAGCCCGGCTTGCCGCAAAATTGCCCGTCCTCCGGACTTTCAATCCTGTCCGAACGAACTGCGATCACAACGTAGACACGCCGTCGCCATCTGGCAAGCCCAAAACAGGTCATTCCTTGCAAATCCCACACTTTTCTTCCCTCAGTAAAGACGGCGCATCGGCCAGGTCTCTTCCCTCTTTGGTCCTGGTCGCCGCTACGGGCGTCCTCGCCTGGACGGAAACAGGGAGCATCGACGCGGGCGACTGGCTGCTCTACGCGATCTTCGCCGCGCTGTTGCTCGCGCTCGTCCTGGCCGTCGGCGTAGCGGCCGAGCCTCCGCGCGCGGCCGTTGCCGGGCTCGCGGCGCTCGTGCTGCTCGCGGCCTGGCAGGCGATCTCCGCCGCGTGGTCGCCGCTCCCGTCGCTGGCGCGCGACGACGCGCTGCTGACCCTGTTCTACGCCGCCGCCTTCGCCGTCGCGCTGCTGACGGTGCGGGGGCAGGTCGAGGGGCTGATCGTCGCCGCCGGAGTGGCGGCGCTCGGCGGCGGACTCGCGGTCGCGACGGCCCTCGCCGTCCGGTACGGGTCGGATCCGGCGACGTACTTCGTCCCCGACGGCCGGCTCGCGTGGCCCGTCACCTATCCGAACGGCGATGCCGCGATCTTCCTCGTCGGGCTCTGGCCCGCCCTCGTGCTCGCGGCCGAACGGCGGGTGCCCGGTCTCCTGCGGGGGCTCGCGCTGGGCGCGGCCGCCGCCGCGCTCGCGGGCTGGCTGTTGACGCAGAGCAAAGGCGGCGGCGTCGGCCTCGCGGCGTCGACCGTCGTCGTCTTCGCGGTCAGCCCGCAACGGCTGCGGCTGCTCGTGCCCGCGGCGATCGCGACCGCGCTGGTCGGCCCGCAGTTCGGAACGCTCACCGCGACCTACAACGCGGGAGACGGCTTCGAGTCGGCGGCTCGGCACGGCGCCTTCACGCTCTTCTGGCTCGTCGCGGCGGCGATCGTGGCCGGAACCGTCTACGCGCTGGTCGACCGGCGGATCGACGTGCCCGACCGGGCGCGCCGGATCGCCGGGATCGCGGTCGCGGCGCTGGCGGTTGCGGCCGCCGTCGGAGCGGTGGCGGCGTTCTTCGCCTCGGTCGACCACCCGCGCCGCTTCGCCTCCGACAAGTGGGCCGCCTTCAAGCACATGCCGAGCAGCGACCGGACGGAGACCCACTTCTTCAGGCTCGGGTCGAACCGCTACGACTTCTGGCGCGTCGCGCTCGACGAGTTCCGCGACCACCCGCTCGCCGGCATCGGGGCGCGCGGCTTCGGACCGGCCTACCTCGTCGAGGGCCGCAGCACCGAGACGCCTGCCCGCGCGCATTCGATCGAGCTCGACGAGCTGAGCGAGCTCGGCGTTCCGGGCCTGCTGCTGCTCGTCGTCGGGCTGGGCGGGCCGCTCGTCGTCTGCTTCCGGCGCCTGCGGGTGCGGGAGCCGGCGGCGCTGGCGGCGTTCGGCACGGCTGCGTACTGGATCGTCCACGCCTCCGGCGACTGGAACTGGACGATCCCGGCGCTGGGCGTGCCGTTCTTCGTCCTCCTCGGCGCCGGTGCCGCGGGCCGTACGGGCTCCCTCCGGCCGGCGGTCGCCTGGGGCGGCGCCGCCGTGGCCGCGGCCGTCGCGCTGCTGGCCTTCGCGCCGCCGTGGCTGTCGGCGAGGCTCTCCGACCAGGCCCTCTCCAGCTCCGGCTCGCGCGCCGCGAACCTGCGCTGGGCCCGCCGGCTCGACCCGCTCTCCCTCGAGCCGTACTTCGTGGAGGCGCAGACGGCGGTGAGCGCTAACGCGGCGATCTCGCCGCTGCGCAAGGCCGTGGCGAAGGAGCCGCGCTCGGCCGAGGCGCGCTACGAGCTCGGCCTCGCCTACGCGCGGGCCGGACGCGCCCGGGAGGCCCGGCAGGAGCTGCGGCGGGCGCTCGCCCTCAGCCCGCGCGCGGTGGAGATCCGCGACGCGCTCAGCCGTATCCGCGGCCGTTAGTACCCTTCGGCGATGAGCAAGAAGGCGCTTGTCACCGGGGGCGCGGGCTTCATCGGCTCCCACCTGGCAGACCGGCTCCTGGCCGGCGGCTGGGAGGTGTTCGCGCTCGACGACGT
>DASSQK010000133.1:0-29818 GCA_035702555.1 Gaiellaceae bacterium
CTTCTCGGCCAGCGCGATCCGGGCGCGCGCGGCGTAGGGGCAGCGTTCGGCGGTGTAGAGGGTCGGCACGCGCTGAGCCTACCCGCGACCCGCGCCTTCCAGTCCCATCACCCCTGCAATCTGCTGCAGCAGCTCCTCGGCCGGCGGAAGGTCGTCCGGCGACGAGGCCGTCCGCGCCGTCGCGCGCACCGCGCCGGGGTCAGCGCCGGTCAGCCGCGAGACCACCGTCGGGTTCGAGCCGAGGGCGATCACGTCGCCGGGAGGCAGCGGCCCGAAGTAGTCGGGCACCGACTGGTACTCGTCGACGACGCTCCCGCGCTCGAAGAGGACGTAGCGCACGACCGCGCCGCCCTCCACGCCGATCGCGCACACGACTGCGGCGGTCGCGTTCGAGAGCTCCGACGCCAGCCGCTCCCGCGCGCGGCGGTCGCGGTCGACGAGCTCGGCGTAGACGGCGACCCAGCCGTTGCGCGGCCCCTCGACCCGCGCGCCGGACCCGCCGAACCGCGGCAGGTACTTGGCGACCGTCGCGTCGACGGCGTCGCGGTCGTCGGTCTGCACGTGCAGCGACGCGTACGACTCGCCCTCCGCCCGCGTCCCCTCGAGCCGCTCGAGCGGCGCCGTCAGGCGCAGGGCCCATTCGGAGAAGCCCATCCGCCGCCACACCTCGCGGCCGACCTCGTTGTGGGTCGCGACATCCAGCGTCAGGTGCCCGATCCCCTGCTCGCGCGCGCGGGCGGCGAACTCCGAGAGCAGCGCCCTCGTCACGCCCTGCCGCCGGGATTCGGGGCGCACATAGACGATGTTCACGTGTGCGTACCCCTGCGGGTCGAGCTCGCCGAACGCGTAGCCGACCGGATCGCCACCGTCGTCCTCGGCCAGCAGCACGAGCTTGCCCTCGAAGAGCCTCGGCGTGACCTCGGGCGGGCGCCAGGGCCGGTCCCAGTTCTCGCCGAAGATCGCCTCGGTGAACTCGAGCACCGTCTGCTCGTCGGCCGGTGTCGCCTCGCGCACGTTCACGGGGCGAGCCTAGCCCCGGTGAGCAGGTAGTGCGCGCTGAGGTTCTGGAACGGGTCGAAGCGCTCGCCGAAGGCGCGGATGTCGACTGCCTCCGGGTAGAAGGCGCGCACGGCCTTGTCGAGCGCGAGGTCGCCGACCGGCCAGGCCCGCGGGCGGGCGAGGTGCCGCGCGAGGAACCACTCGGCCGTCCACTCGCCGATCCCGCGCAGCGCGACGAGCTGCCGCTTCACCTCCTCGTCGGGCAGGCTCGCGAGCCCTCCGAGGTCGAGCGGTTCCTCCGCGAGCCCGAGCACGTACTCCGCCTTGCGGTTCGAGAAGCCGAGCGCGAGGAGATCGGCGGCCTGCGCGTCGCGCAGGCGCTCGGGGCCCGGGAATGCGTACGCGCGCCCGACGCGCCGGCCGAAGCGCTCGACCAGCCGGTTCCGGATCGCGACCGCCGCGAACATCGAGACCTGCTGCGCGGTGATCGAGGTCACGAGCGTCTCGAAGGGGTCAGGCGCGAGCGGCGGGCGGAAGCCGGCGAGCCGCTCGGTGAGGCCGCGCAGCACCGGGTCGTCCCGCGCCCAGGTGTAGAACCCGTCGAGGTCGAACTCGAGGCCGAGCAGCTTGCGCACCACCGGCCGGGTCTCGTCGTCGAGCGGCTCGACGCGCACGCCGCCGGGAGCGGACTCGATCCGCACCTCGCGGGCGCCGACGACGCGGTGGAGCGCGCCGTCCTCCCAGAGGTTCGCCAGGTCCGGCCCGAACGCGCGGAAGCGCTCCGTCGTCAGCTCGAAGTCGAAGGGCTCGGGCAGGCTCAGCAGCGGCACCGGGCAACCGTACGTCCGGTAGCGTCGCCTGCCGTGGAGATCGAGCAGATCGCACCGCACCTCTGGTGGTGGACCGCGCCACACCCTGACTGGACGCCTGACGACCTCAAGAACGGGCAGGGCTGGGAGCGCGACGTCTCGAGCTACGCCCTCGTCGCGGACAGCGACCTCGTCCTCTTCGACCCGCTCGTGCCGGCGGGTGAGGAGGAGCGGTTCTGGGCGGCGCTCGACGGCGACGTCGACCACCACGGCCCGCCCGCGATCCTGATCACGCTCTTCTGGCACGCGCGCAGCGCGCGCGAGATCGCCGGGCGCTACGAGGGCGCGACCGTGTGGGCGCACGAGCCGGCGGCCGAGGAGGTCGGGAAGCGCGTGCCCGGGCTCCGGACGTTCGCGGAGGGCGACGTCCTGCCGGGCCGCGTCGAGCCGATCGCGACCGCGTTCCTGGACGAAGTCGCGTTCTGGCTACCGAGCCACAGCGCGCTCGTCTTCGGCGACTCCGTGCTCGGGTACGAGGGTCGGGCGGAGCTGTGCCCGGCGAGCTGGCTCGGCGAGGGCGGGTCGGTCGAGGTGCTCGAGACCTCCGTGCGGCGCGCGCTCGAGCGCGGGCCCGAGCGGTTGCTGCTCACGCACGGCGGGCCGCGCCCGCGCTCCGAGCTACAGCTCTGAGGCCAGCGCGTAGAAGTCGGTCAGCGGCTCGTGCTCGACGCCGCGGCGGTCGAGCCAGCGCGCGAGGCCGCCGATCGCGAAGACGCGGTCGGCCGCGAGCGAGGCGCAGTAGTCGGAGTGGCCGTCGCCCGCGTAGACGATCTCGCCCTCCGGGAGGTCGCCGCGCTTGCACGGCTCGCCGCACTCGTCGCAGGGCTCGGCGACGCGGAAGTGAACGCGCCAGCCTTCGGGTCGGTCCTCGACGCGGTTCGCCCGCAGCTCGACCTCGCCGAGCACGCCCTCGCGCTCGAGCACCGGCTCGATCAGCTCGCGGAACCCGGACGAGACGACCAGCGGGTGCCGGGCCCGCGCCAGCTCGGCGAACCCCGGCCGCAGGCGCGTGTGCTCGACGACGTACTCGACCGCCTCGCCGAGCGGAACCGTGACCGTCGCAAACTCGGCCGCGATGACGTCGTTCAGCGTCATCCGGCCCGCGTCGAGCTCCGCCTCGACCCGCTCGTAGATCTCCGGGTCGCCGAAGGCCTGCAGCACGAGATCGAGCGTGTCCCGCTCGGTAACCGTTCCGTCCCAGTCCAGCACGAGGCGCATGGCGGGACACGCTAGCCGCCTCGACCCCAAGTAACAGACTGTTACAAGGATCTTCGGTCGGATCTCGACCGACGTTTCGGCTCAACCATCGGCGTAAGCCACCGCCGAACCCGAGCTAGTTGCAGTCTGTTACTTGAAGGTTCGGTCGGTGGCAGCACCGCGTAGGCGTTCGGCTGCAGCCTCGAGGTTCGCCCGGCCGGCGCCGTAGGTCGCGACGTAGCCGCGCGCGCCGGGGCGGCGCCACTCCGGCACGCCGGTCTCGACCACGACCGCGCCCTGCGGGACGAGCTCGCGCTGCCACGCGTGCCGGTGGGCGTCGCGGACGACGACCACGGTGTCTCCTTCGAGCGGCGGCAGCGGGTCGCCCTCGTGCAGGCGAACCGTCCTCGCGCCCATGATCTCGCCGAGTCCGTGGTGCGCCGGGCCCGCGGCGATCGTCGCCTCGGGCCAGAGCTCGACGACGAGCGGGTCGGCACCGAACGAGGGGTCGCCTTCGACGCTCAGCGCTCGACGCGCCGCCTCGGCGCCCGCCTCGCGGTCGGTGAGCCCGCGGGGCGAGATCCACGCCTCGAGCCCGGCCACGCGACGCGCCGCCTCGTGGATGCGCTCCTCCTCGAGCCTCCCGTCTCGCACCGCCTCGACGATCGCGCTGTGCACACGTCCGACCTGCTCCGGGGAGAGGTCGGCGCCGAGACAGAGCGCATCGGCGCCCGCGGCGAGCGCCCGCACCGCGGACTCGCCGATTCCCGCCGGCCCGCCCGCGCCCTGCATCTCGAGCGCGTCCGTCATCACGACGCCGTCGAACCCGAGAGTCGAGCGCAGCAGGCCGATCCAGCGCGAGCTCAGCGTCGCGGGCTCGTCGTCCACCGCCGTGAAGCGGACGTGCGCCGTCATCACGACCCGCGCGCCGGCCTCGACCGCCGCCGCGAACGGCGGCAGCGCCCGCGTGCTCAGCGTCTCCAGGCCCGCGCCGGAGACTGGCAGCTCGAGGTGTGAGTCCCCCGCCGCCTCGCCGTGTCCCGGGAAATGCTTCGCGCAGGCCGCGACGCCGACGCTCTGCAGGCCTTCGACGAACGCGCCGACGTGCCGCGCGACGAGCGCCGGGTCGGAGCCGAACGACCGCACGCCCACGATCGCGGCCTCCGGGTCGACGAGCACGTCGGCGACCGGCGCGAGGTCGAGCCCGATCCCGGCCGCGCCGAGCTCGCCGCCGATCGCGGCCGCCACGCGCCGCGTCAGGGCAGTGTCGTCGACCGCGCCGAGCGCGAGGTTCCCCGGGAACGAGCTCCCGGTCGCGGCCTCGAGCCGCGTCACGTCGCCGCCCTCCTCGTCGACCGCGACGACCATGCCCTCGAGGGACGACGTCAGCGCCGCGAGCTGCTCCGGATCGCGGATGTTGCGCGCGAAGAGGACGACGCCGCCGAAGCCGCGCTCTCGGACCCAGTCCGGAGCGGCCTCGCCCTCGAACCCCGGGAAGAGGCAGGCCGCCGCGGCGGGCCCGAGCCCGCCCGCGCTCATCCGCGAACCGCGCCCGCGGTGAGCCCGAACGCGATCTTGCGCTGCACGGCGACGAAGAAGATCACGACCGGCAGCGCTGTCAGCGTGGCCCCGGCCATCAGCGGCCCCCAGGCGGTTCCGCGGTCGCCGGTGAAGGAGGCCAGCCACACGGTCAGCGTCTGCTTGCTCGGGTCGTGGAGCAGGACGTAGGCCATGATGTACTCGTTCCAGGCCTGGATGAACGCGAAGATCGAGGTCGCGACGAGGCCGGGGCCGATCAGCGGCAGCAGGATCCGCACGAACGCGCCGAAGCGGGTCGTACCGTCAACCTGCGAGGCCTCCTCGAGGTCTCTGGGGACGCCGAGCATGAAGCCGCGCAACGTCCAGATGGTGAAGGGCAGCACGAACGTCAGGTACGTGACGATCACGCCGCTGAGCTTGTCGACCTGGTGCGCCTTCGAGAGGACGAGGTAGATCGGGATGATCAGCGCGTTCAGCGGGATCATCTGGACCGCGATGATCAGGATGATGAACGCCTTCCGTCCGTAGAAGCGGAACTTCGCCAGCGCGAGCGCGGCGAGGAACGCGAGCACGAGGGACATCGCGACCACGGCGCTGACGACGACGAGGCTGTTCTTGACGGCCGCCCAGAAGTGCGGCCGGTGAATCGCGTTCGAGAAGTTCGCGAGCGTCGGGTGGTAAGGGAACCAGACAGGCGTGTTGGCGAAGATCTCCTGGCCCGGCTTGAATGCGGTCGAGACCATCCAGTAGACCGGGAAGACCATCACCGCGAAGGCAAGCAGTGCGACCGCGTTGAGCGCGATCTTGCGGGCGCGCCGCGTCCTCACTCGGCGTCCCCGATCTTCACCATCTGCCGGATGTAGACGAAGCTGACCACCAGCAAGATCGCGACCATCACCAGCGCGATCGCCGAGCCGAGGCCGTATTGGCTCTGCTGGAACGACGTAGTGAAGGCGTAGATCGACATCGTGAAGTACTGGGGCGGCGGCTGGCTGCTGAGCAGGATCCAGATCTGGTTGAAGACCTGGAAGTCCCAGATGATCGAGAGGCTGGCCAGGATCACGAAGATCGGCTTCAGCAGCGGCATCGTCACGTCCCAGAACACACGCCACGGGCTCGCGCCGTCGGTCGCCGCGGCCTCGACGAGCTCCTGCGGCACCTGGGTCAGCCCCGCGTAGACCATGAGGGCCACGAACGGGATCGCGCCCCAGACCACGAGCAGCGTGATGATCGTCCACCCGCTCACCGTGCTCGCGAACCAGTCGTGGTGGTTGAAGTCACCGAGGTGGAGGTAGGTCAGCAGCCAGTTGAGCACGCCGAACTCGAAGTCGACCATCCACGACCAGACGGCAATCGCGACCACGACCGGCATCGCCCACACGAAGATCAGTCCGGCAGTCAGCAGCACCCGCATCTTCGAGCCGAGCTGCTCGAGCAGGAGCGCGAACAGCGTGCCGAGCGCCAGCGTCAGGAAGACGGCGACCGCGGTGAACGCGAGCGTCCGCCCCACGACGTGCCAGAAGAGCGAGTCGTGGAAGATCTGCGAGTAGTTCTGCGTGCCGATCCATTCGCCCTGGTGCCTGATCAGCTGGAAGAGCCCGTAGTGCTCGAGCGAGAGGTGCCCCATGAAGTAGAGCGGGTAGCCGAGCACCGCGGCGATCACCGCAAGGGCGGGGAGGATCAGCGCGTACGGAGCCGCGACCTTGGCGACGCGGCCGAGGAGCGGACGCCGTCGCTGAGCCGGGAGGGCGGCAGGCTCGGCGACGGCGCCCGAGGCAGCCGGAAAGCGGGAGCTCATCCGGAGAGGCTCCCGCTTTCCGGCGACGACGTCACGACTTTGCGTTGAGGATCTTCGTCATCTGGACGCTCGCGCCGTGCGCGGCGGCCTTGACGGACTTCCGGTTCGTGAGGATCGCGGTGAGCATCTGCTTGAGCAGATGGCTGTTCTCGACGTTGGTCCAGTTGGGGGCCGACGGCGTGAACCAGCTGTACTTGGACGCCCGGGCAAACGGCGCAAGCGCGGGGTTCCTCGCGTTCACGTTCGCGAGCTTCGTCGTGTTCGGGATGTTCCCGGCCTTGGCGATGAGGGTCATGGCCGGCGTGCTCGTGAAGGCCTTGATCCAGTCCGCGCCGAGGCTCTTGTTCTTCGCGTTGATCGGAATCCCGAGGTCGGAGCCGCCGAGGAAGGTCGGCATGTACCGGCCCTTGATGTGGCTCGGCATCGGGTAGGCGCCCATCTTCTTCGCGAACGACGCCGGCGCGGCGCCGCCCGACGGGTTGAAGACGTACGGCCATTCCCAGCCGTTGCCCATGAACGACGCCATCCGGCCCTTGGCGAATGGGATGCTCGGGAACGGGTGCGCCTCGTCCTGTGTCTTGCTGGCGCGCGAGAGCTTCAGCACCATCGACTTGAAGATGGTGAGCGCCTTGACCGCCTGCGGGGAGTCGAGCGTGCCCTTCCATTTCCCGTTCTTGCCGCGGACGGCGAGCTGGCCGCCGTAGTCCTCGACGAACGAGGTCGCGACGTACCAGTTCTGTCCCGGCTCGTAGAAGGCGGAGAAGTTCCGCTTCTTGCCGAACTTCTTCATCAGCTTGTTGCCGTCCGCCAGGAACTGCGCGTACGTCGTCGGCACGCCCTTGATGCCGGCCGCGCGATACATGTCCTTGCGGTAGATGACGGCCCTCGCGCCCGCGTAGTACGGGACGCAGTAGAGCTTGCCGTTGTAGCTGCAGGACTGCTTCAACCCGCCCAACCAGGTGCTGCTGTTCGGGTAGTTCTTCGCCTTGATCGTCGAGAAGGCACCGGCCGCCATGTACTTGACGGTCTGGCTGTTCCCGAGCTCGATCACGTCGGGCGCGTCGTTGGCTGCGAGCGCGGCGTCGAACTTCTGGAGGACGGAGTCCCAGCTCTGGTACTGGATGTTGACGTCGACCCCCGGGTGCTTCTTCTGGAAGGCAGCGTTCGCGGCCGCGACCGCTCCCGGCCAGCCGTTCTGCGCGTCGCTCATCACCCAGACGGTGACCGAGCTGGCGTTCGCCCTGCGTGTGCCGCCCGTCGCGGTCGAGGCCGCTGTGGCGAGCGCGGCCGCGAGCACGACGGCGGCGATGATGCGGAGTTTCATGTGGTCCCCTTGCCTCGTGGCGGACGACCCGCGTCCGCCGTCGCCTGTGGCCCCGTGCGACGGCGCGCGGCAACCGCGCTGAATTGGTGCATACCACTTGGCCACGCCGCGGAGACTCGCATACTCCCGTCGCGGATGTCAAGACCATTTGACCTCGAATGCCACTCGGAACGGCTCAAGACCGCGAGTTTCCGTCGCGCTGGTCTTGACCAGCCACCCCCGACAGCGCCGGGCGATGCGGCGAGGGTTGCGCGCTGAGGTCGGTCACCAGCCGGTAGCGGTCACCGCGGTAGATCGAGTGGACGAACTCGACGATCTCGCCCTTCTCCGATCGGGTGACGCGCTCGAAGAGGAATGCGGGCGAGTGGAGGGGCACGCCGAGCGCCTCCGACTCCTCCTCGTTCGTGACCGTGGGCTCGATTGTCTGCATGCCGCCCGCGATGACGATCCCGTAGCGCGAGCGCAGCAGCTCGTAGAACGACTTCCCCTCGAGCTCTGCCGCGCTCAGGCCAGGGACGAGCGCCGAGCGCACGTGGAGGGTCTCGATCGCCATCGACTCCTCGTCGGCGAGGCGCAGCCGCTTCGCGACGACGATCTGCTCCGACGGCGAGACGTGGAGGAAGCGGCCGAGGCGTGCGCCCGCGGGGACGACTTCGAGGCTCAGCGTCTTGCTCCCGGGCCGCATCCCGCGGCGGCGCATGTCCTCCGTGAAGGAGGTCATCGTCAGCTCCTGTGCGATCTTCGGCTCGCTCACGAACGTCCCCGAGCCGCGGCGGCGGACGAGGTAGCCCTCGCGCGCGAGGTCGTCGAGCGCGGCGCGCACGGTCAGGCGCGAGACGCCGAGGTCGGCGCTCAGCTGTCGCTCCGACGGGATCGCCTCCCCCACGCCGAGCCGGTCGATCAGGTCGGAGATGCGCTCGCGCGTCTCGCTCTGCTTCGTCACGATGCCGCCGGCGCGAGCTCGGCCTGCGGCGCCTGGGCACCCGAGGCGTCCGGAAGCAGCGTCAACCCGCTGTCCGGGTCGAAGAACTGCAGCCGCCCCGGGTCGAGCGCAAGCTCCAGCGGCTCGTCGACGCGCGCGTGCGCCCGGGGGTCGATGCGCGCGCTCAGCAGCGTCCTGGGGTCCGCGATCAGCGACGCTTCGTCGCGGCGGCTGACGTCGGTCGCGACCGCCTGCGCGTCGACGTGGAAGAAGACATGTGCGTCGGACCCCAGCTCCTCGACGACCACCGGCACCACTGTCAACGGGACCGCTCCGGGAGCGGCGAGGGCGGCGGCCTCGAACGCCTCTGGCCGGATGCCGACGACGACGCGCCGGTGACTGCGCGGCGGGCGGCGCCCGGGGGCGAGCGGGACGCGGAAGCTCCCGAAGAGGACCTCGTCGCCCTCGATCGCGCCCTCGACGAGGTTCATCGCCGGCGTGCCGATGAACGCGGCGACGAAGAGGTTGGCCGGGTGCTCGTACAGCCGCTGCGGCGTGTCGACCTGGTGGATCCGGCCGGACTCGAGCACGGCGACGCGCTGGCCGAGGGTCATCGCCTCGACCTGGTCGTGCGTGACGTAGACGGTGGTGACGCCGAGCCGCGCATGGAGCTGCGCGAGCGAGGCGCGCATCTCGACCCGCAGCTTCGCGTCGAGGTTCGAGAGCGGCTCGTCCATCAGGAAGGCCTTCGGCTCCCGCACGATCGCCCGCCCCATCGCGACGCGCTGACGCTGCCCGCCGGAGAGCTGCGCCGGCTTGCGGTCGAGCATCGTCTCCAGGCCGAGCAGCTGCGCAACCTCCTCGACGCGGCGGCGCGCCTCGTCCTTCGGCACGCGCCGCACCTTGAGGCCGTAGCCGATGTTCTTGCGCACGCTCATGTGCGGGTAGAGCGCGTAGCTCTGGAAGACCATCGCGATGTCGCGCCGGCGCGGGGCGAGCTCGGTCACGTCCGCGCCGTCGATCGAGATCGCGCCGCTCGTCACCTCCTCGAGCCCCGCGATCATGCGCAGGAGCGTCGACTTCCCGCAGCCGGACGGGCCGACGAGCACGATGAACTCCCCGTCCTCGATGCGGAGGCTGACGTCGTCGACCGCGGTGATGCCGCCGGAGTAGGTCTTGGTCAGGTGCTCGAGCGTGATCTCGGCCATCGGGGAGTGGAAAGAATAGGACCGGTTGCCCCGAAAAGCAAGACCACAGTGCGCCAATCCGGTAACTGGTATTGACCACCTGCGGTCCAGGCGCTTAGACTGCGGGCCATGGCGCCGCGCGAGGGAGCTACCGGCCTGGAAGGCCTCGTCACCGAATCGCGGCGCGAAGACGTCGACTACTCGGTGCGCTCGACCCGCGAGCTCGTCGAGCTGATGAACCGCGAGGACGCTTCGGTCCCCGCGGCCGTCGGCTCGGTGGCCGGGGAGCTCGCCCACGCGATCGACGCGATCGCGGCGCGCCTGCGCTCGGGCGGCCGCCTGGTCTACGTCGGCGCGGGCTCGTCGGGAGCGATCGCCGCACTGGATGCCCAGGAGTGCGAGGCGACGTTCTCGACCGAGCCCGGCCAGGTCGTCGCGCTCGTCGCCGGCGCCGGGTTGTCCTCGTCCGAGGAGCGCGAGGCCGCGGAGGACGACGGCGAGGCCGGCGCCGACGGCGTCGAGCGCCTCGGCGTCACGGCGGCCGACGCGGTCGTCGGCATCAGCGCGAGCGGGCGAACGCCGTTCGTGCTCGCCGCGGTGGAGCGCGCGCGGACGGCGGGTGCGCTGACGGTGGCGCTGGTCGCGGCGCGCGGCTCGGCGCTCGCCGGGGCCGCCGACCACGAGCTCGCGACGGTGGTCGGCCCCGAGGTGCTCGCGGGCTCGACGCGTTTGAAGGCCGGCACGGCGCAGAAGCTCGTCCTGAACACGATCTCGACGGTGGCGATGATCAAGCTCGGCAAGACCTACGGCGACCTGATGGTCGACGTGCGCGCCTCGAACGCGAAGCTCGAGGCACGGGCCCGCCGGATCGTCCGCATGGCGACGGGCGTCTCCGAGGAGGAGGCCGAGACCGCGCTCGCCGCCGCGGGCGGAAGCGCCAAGGTCGCGGTCGTCGCGATCCTGAAGGAGATCGACACCGACGCGGCGCGCACCCTGTTGGAGCGCGCGGGCGGCGACATCCGATCGGCGCTCGACTCGTGAAGCTCGGCGTCGAAGCCGCCGTCGTCGACGGGGCCGTCGTCCGCGGCGACGTCGAGGTCATCGACGGCCTCGTCACCGGGTGCGGGCTCGCGGGCCCGAACGGCAGCGGGATCGCCGTCCCGGGCTTTGTCGACCTGCAGGTGAACGGCTTTGCGGGGGTCGACCTGATGGGCGCCGACGCCGAGGGCTACCGCCGCGCTGGCGAGGCGCTGCTCGAGACGGGCGTCACCGCCTACCTCCCCACGTTCATCTCCGCGCCGGAGGAAGACCTGCTCGCGGCACTCGGCAACGTGCCGCCCGAGTCCGACGGCGCACAGATCCTCGGCGTCCACCTCGAAGGGCCGTTCCTGTCTAAGAAGCGGCTCGGCATCCACCCGCCGTCCGCACGGCGCGACCCCGACCCGGCGCTGCTCGACCGGCTGCTGGGGGCGGGGCCCGTGCGGATGATGACGCTGGCGCCCGAGCTGCCCGGCGCCGAGGCGCTGATCGACAAGCTGCTCTTCGCCGGGGTCGCCGTCTCGTGCGGCCACACCGACGCGACCGCCGAGGAGGCGGCGGAGGCCTTCGACCGCGGCGTCCGCGCGGTCACGCACCTCTTCAACGCCATGCGCCCGTTCCGCCACCGCGACCCGGGCCTCGCCGGAGCCGCGCTCGCGCGCGACGACGTGGTCGTGCAGATCATCCTCGACGGCGTCCACCTCGCCGAGGAGACGGCGCGGATGGTCTGGAAGTCGGCGTCGGGCCGCGTCGCGCTCGTCACCGACGCCGTCGCCGCTGCCGCGATGGGCGACGGCTCGTACGTCCTCGGCGGGTCCGCGATCGAGGTTCGCGACGGCGTCGCCCGCGGGCGGGGCGACGTGCTCGCCGGGAGCGCCCTGACGATGATCGAGGCGGTGCGCAACCTGCACGGCCTCGGCATCCCGCTCGAGCAGGCCGTCGCCGCGGCGACGCAGGTTCCCGCGCGCATCCTCGCCCGCTCCGGCCTCGGCCGCCTCGCGCCGGGGCTGCCTGCCGACCTCGTCGTGCTGGACGACAACCTCGAGATCGAGCGCGTCTGCGTCGGAGGCGAAGCCCGTGTCGTCGCCTGAGCCCGAGCCGGCGCCGGGCGCCGACTTCCTCGCCGAGATCCGCCAGCAGCCACAGGCCCTCCGCGCGCTGCTCGAGCACGAGCGCGACTACGCGCGCGTCGCGACGAAGGCGCGCGAGCGCGGGGCGACGACCGTCCGGATGGTCGGCCACGGCTCGTCCGACAACGCGTCCTCGTACGGCGTGTACGCCTTCGGGCTCCTGCCGCGCTGGACCGCGCTGCGCGACTCGATCACGCTGACGGCGTACTACGACGCGCGGCTCGACATGAGCGGCTCGACCGTGATCGCGCTCTCGCAGTCCGGGCGGACACCCGACGTGATCGACTACCTCGCCCGCGCGCGTAGGACCGGCGGCTACACGGTCGCGCTCACGAACGACCCGGGCTCCGACCTCGCCGCCGAAGCGGAGGAGGTGCTGCCGCTCGCCGCCGGGACCGAGCGCGCGGTCGCGGCCTCGAAGACCTACCTCAACCAGGTCGCGGCACTCGGCCTGCTCGCGGCCTACGCCGCGGGCGAGGGGCGGCCCTTCGGCGCCGGGATCCGCGCCACGGCCGACCTGCTCGAGGAGCACCTGCCCGCGCTCGAGCCGCTCGCCCGCTCGGTGGCACTGCCGTTCGCGTCCGTCGGCCGGATGTTCGTCGTCGGCCGCGGGATCGAGCTCGCCACGGCCCGCGAGATCGCGCTGAAGCTGCTCGAGACCTGCCGCGTGGCCGCCGAGCCGCTGACGGCGACCGCGCTCCAGCACGGGCCGGTGGCCGCGCTCGACCCCCTCTTCCCCGTCTGGACGATCGCCTCCGACGACGAGACGCTGCCCGCCGTGGTCGAGGCGGCCGAGCGGGTGCGCGCGGTCGGCGCGACCCTCGTCGCGAGCGGCGACGCCGCCGCCAGCCTGACGGGCGCCGCGTACTCGCTGCCGGTGCCGAAGCCGCCGGCGCCGCTGCTCTCGCCGCTGCTCTCGGTCGTGCCGGGACAGCTGTTCGCCGCCGAGCTCGCGCGGGCGCGGGGCCTCGACCCCGACCACCCCGTGGGGCTGAGCAAAGTCACGCTTGCCCGCTGAGCGGTTCTTCGCGGTCGACGTCGGCGGAAGCTCGGTCAAGAGCGGATTCGTCGACGACGACGGCGTCGCCGAGCAGACACAGGAGCCTGTGGCCGGCGATCTCGACGGGCTCGTTCGACAGCTCGCGCGCGTTCACCGCGAGGCCGGGGCGGGCGCCTGGGGCCTGTCGGTCGCGGGCCTCGTCGACGCCGACCGCGGCGTCGTCCGCTACGCCGCGAACCTGCCGCTGCAGGACGCGCCGCTCGTCGAGCTCGTCGCGGCCGAGGTTCCGGCGCCGTCGGCATTCGCGAACGACCTCGTGGCCGCGGCGGTCGGCGAGGCGGCCGGCGGCACGCTCGCGCTGCTCCAGGCCGGAACCGGGATCGCCGGCCGGTTCGCCGTGAACGGCCACGTCCTCGGCAGCGCGAGCGCGCACGCAGGCGAGGTGGGTCACCTCCGCTTCCGGCCGGGCGGCCTGCTCTGCCGCTGCGGGCAGCTCGGGTGCGCCGAGGCGTACGGCGCCTGGGGCGGGATCCTCGACCGCCACGCGGCAGCCGGGCGCGGGCGGCCGTCACCCGCGTCGCTGCTGGCCGCCGCCGCGGAGGACGAGTGGGCGCGCTGGATCCTCGACGACGCGCTTGCGGCGATCGGCTTCGCCGCGTCGGCGCTCGTCGCGACCTGGGATCCGGGAACGCTCCGTGTCGGCGGCGGGCTCGCGGCGGCCTGGGGCGAGACGCTGCTCGAGGCGATCCGGACGACGCTGGCCGAAAGCGTGCTCCCTGACGTCGCAGCCGCCACGCGCGTCGAGCCCGCCCGTCACGGCGACGCCGCCGCGCTCCATGGCCTGTTCAGGCTGAGCCGCCCGTCGGCCTGAACGACCGGCTCCGGCCGGGCCGCTCCAGGCCCGGCAGGAGCCGCCGTGTCACGGAAGCCGCAGCGTCGCGACCACGCCGGCGTGGTCGGACGGCCAGAGGCCCGAGGGAGTCCGGTCGCCCGGCGACTCGCCCAGCACGTCCAACGAGACCGTCTCGAACCCGCCGCGCGTGAGGACGAGGTCGACGCGCTTGGTCAGCGGCGCGTTCGCGTTGTGCAGGTCGTTCGCGTGGCAGCACGTCAGGCCGGCTCCGTCAGCCGCCGGCCAGGCATCCGAGAATCCGCCGCCGAGCAGCACGTTGTAAGCGCCGAGGTCGGTGCCGGGCCCGGAGTTGAAGTCGCCGACCGCCACGACCGGTAGGTCGGTGTCCGCCGGGCCGGCCAGCAGCTCGGCCGCCTGCGGGTTCCGCACCAGCGGCGAGAAGGCCTCGAGGTGCGTCGTGATCAGCCGGAAGCTCTTGCCCCGGATCTTCACGTCGACCGAGACCCAGCCGCGGTGGGCCGTGATCGGCCCGGCCACGGTCGGCAGGGTGAGGGCCGTCGGGTAGGCGCCGTCCTGCGCGTTCGACAGCTTCAGGTCGGCCGTCTTCTCGTCCGTCCGCGCGAGCATCGTCACGCGGTCGGTGAAGCGGACGTCCAGCGTCGGCGGCAGGCCCGCCGGCAGCTCGACGTCGGTGCCGCTGAAGACGTCCACCGGTGCGTACGAGAGCCCCCGCTGGGCGAGCGCGTCGACGAGCAGCCCGATGAAGTCGTAGGCGACCGTCCCTGCGGGTGTCGCGGAGCCGTCAGACGGCACGTCGGTGCGGTAGAGCTCGGCCTCCTGGAGCCCGACGAGATCCGGCTTCGCCGAGGCGATCTGATCCGCGATCGCCTGGGCGCGGGCCGGGAAGTCGTTCGCCTGCACCTGCGCCCACCCCGCCCCGACCGCGGCGAACAGGGCCGGCAGGCTCGGCGCGCCGAAGATCGGGTTCAGGTCGGTGCCCAGGTAGAGGTTCTGCGTCATCACGGTGACCTGGCGGTCGCCCGCGAACGGGTGCGGCTGGTCGGCGCCGGCCGCCGGAACCGCGAACAGCGCGGTGGCAGCGACGGCGACGAGCAGCTTGAGACGGGTCATCGAAGACCTCCTTCGGATAGATGCCTGGAACGCATTGAGCGGCCGCCGCTGCGAGCACGGGCGGCGCGATGGAAGGCGGCCGTGTCGAGCCAGCGGCCGTCGTCCCACCCCGAGACGTTCGGCGGGTAGAAGAGCTGCTGGCCCGACAGCGCGTCGAGCCACAGCCAGGCGCTCGTGTCGATGCCCCGGCCGAGCGCCCGCAGGAGACCGGCCGTGTAGACGACGGGCGGCTTCACCAGCCGCGGCCCGAGGTAGAGCTGCGGGTGCATCAGGATCGCCTCGAGCACCGGCCGGATCGCGTAGCCGCTGGACACGTAGAGGCGCTCGAGGGCGGCCCGCGTCTTCGCCGGCGGCGGGCCTGCGACGAAGTAGCTCCAGAGCTTCCCGACGAAGAACGAGGGGTGGTTCGGGTGACGCAGGCAGAGCCAGCACGCGTCCTTCCAGTCGAAGGCGCCCGTGTGCCCGAACACCGTCTTGAAGTCGTAGTCGTGCAGGTACGGGACGAAGCGGAAGTAGTAGGGCCCGCGCTCCGGCGAGAAGTCGTTCATCCAGCCGGTCAGGGCACGCGCCTGCTCGCGCACGTCCTGCTCGGTGTATCCCCCGGGCCGGTCCGCGCCCAGGGTGAAGAGCTCCATCAACTCGCGGGCGTAGTCCTCGTTGGGCGAGTCCTTCGTGTTCCGGTTGCCCGAGAGCCAGACCAGCATCGCCGGGTCCTTCGTGACCCCCAGCAGCAGCTGCTCGAAGGTCCCGAGCGCCCGGCGGCGGAAGAGCCGGTTCTGCGCAAGCATCAGGCGCTGTGAGCCGACGCCCGCGTTCGAGGTCGCGAACCAGTCGTGCCAGACCAGGGTCATCCGCTCGAGCAGCGGCTGGTCGGTCCGCACCATCCGGTCGAGCCACCAGAGGTGGTCGTGGCCGTACGCGTCCTCGGGGGCGAGCGGCTGTCCGTTCTCGTCGCGCGGCGCCGGCCCGTGGAGGCGCTCGGGGCCCGGGCGGGTGAGCGAGAGCACCGCCTCGCGCAGGCCCTTGCGCGCGAGGGCTCTTGCCTCACCCGGCCGCGGCCCGAACCCCGCCCGCCACAGGAGGCGCTCCGCCTGCGCCGGGCCGAACGGCCCGCGGTAGACGGGAGACGACGCCGATCTGCTGTAGCTCGTGCCCGCCATCGAAGCCTCCACGGCGCAGCCGTTCCGCGGAGGGGCCGAGCAATCGGCCCCTCCGCAGAGCAGGCGCCTCAGCGATTCACCTTCGTCGGCAGCGAAACGAAGGTGTTGTCGCTCGGAACGGCGTCGTGCGCGCCCTGCAGGGTCGCCACGGCCTGGAAGTTGACCTTTCCCAGCTGAGCGTCCTCAGGGGCGAACGTGTAGGAGAAGGCGAAGTCGGTCGTCCGGTTCCCGCTGCGAATCGGGACGTACTGCGTCAGCAGGCCGACCTGCTGCCAGCCGCCGCCGGCGACGCTCTTCAGGAGCAGCACCTGCGCCGTCTCCGGGTAGCGGTGGTTCGTCAGGCCGACCGTGATCGTCCGGGTCTGGCCGACCGACGCGGTCTGCGGTACCACAACCTTGGTGATGGTCACGTCGTGGGTCTTGACGACCACATCGCGGGCCGCGGTGGCGGTGCGTCCGTCGGTCGTCGTCACCGTCAGCCTCGCCGTGTACGTGCCGTCGGCGGTGTACCGGTGGCTCGGGCAACAGCCCGGGTTGGAGACGCTGGCTCCGTCACCGAAGTCCCAGACCTCCGACGAGAAGCCGTTGCCACCGGGATCATTCGACTGATCGATGAACTGGATCGTGTCGAAGCTCGACGGGTCGGAGGGGTAGTAGAAGAGGTTCGGCACGGGAGCGGGCGCGTTGTCGAGGGTGAAGGTGAAGGTCCCTCTGCCTCCGAACATCCCTCCGACCTGGAGGTAGTACGTCGTGCCCGCAGTTGCGTGGAAGGTCAGGGGCTGGCCGAACGAACGGCAGCTCAGCTCGTTGAGGTTCCCGAGCTGCGAGCCCGCGTAGGCAGCGACCTGCGTGTTGATGCCGCCGAACGGCGCCCTGGCCGTGTAGGAGCCGCTCTGCGACGGCGTGAACGCGTACCAGACCGTCCCCCCGGAGGTGTCCGACCCGCAGGACGGCGTCGGCTCGCCGGCCTGGGTGCTGGCTCCGGTCGTGTCCACCGGGTCGGAGTACGGCACCGACCCGACCGGCGTCGCAGCTGCGAAGTCGTCGTTCTGGGGAGCGGGAATCGACTGCACGGTCAGCGCGAGCGTTCCCCCGCTGTAGGGGAAGAGGCCGCCGGCCTGGATGTAGTAGGTCGTTCCTGCCTGGACGTTGACTGCCACGGAGCTCTGGCCGTTGGTGTACGGGCTCGCACAGCCGACGGTCGAAAGCCCGCCGAAGCCGGAGCCGTTCTGTCGGTAGACGTACACGAACCGGTCGATGAACGAGCTGTTGCCGACGTCCGCTCGCAGCACGCCGTCGGAGGTCGGCGTGATGCTGTACCAGACCGACTTGCTGGCGGTGTAACAGCCCGGCGGCTCGCCGGCCTCGAACGTCGCCTCGTCGATCGTGACCGAGTCGCTGAACGGCAGCGCCGACGGGTCGAGCGCGACCGCGTTGACGAAGTCGTCGTTCGCGGGCGGCGCGGCGGCGGCCGTCGCCGGAATGACGAGCGCTCCGAGCGCCAGGACGGCGAGCGCGAGCGCTTGCAGTAGACGGGTTCTCATGTGGCACCTCCTCACGGGACGAGCCCAGGCTCGCGCGTGCCGCTAACGGGTCGCTAACGCGGCCGTGACAGTGGTACAACGGTCAGGTAATGGACTTCCGCATCCTCGGGCCGCTCGAGGTCCGGGACCGTGGGGGGTCGGTCCAGCTCCGCGGGCGCAAGCCGCGGGCGCTGCTCGCGGTGCTGGTGCTCCACGCCGGCGAAGCGGTCACCAGCGACGCTCTCATCGACGCGCTCTGGGGCGAGCGTCCCCCGCGGACGGCTCGCGCCGCGCTGCAGAACTACGTCGCGCTCCTGCGGCGGACGCTCGGCCCCGGGCTCGTCGAGTCGCGCGCAGGCGGCTACGTCCTCGAGGCCGCGCCGGACCAGATCGACCTCGGGCGCTTCGAGCGCCTCACCGCCGAGGCGGGCGCCGCCGAGCCGGAGGAACGCGTGGCGAAGCTGCGGGAGGCGCTCGCGCTCTGGCGAGGGCCGGCGCTCGCCGATCTGGCGTTCGAGCCCTTCGCCGCGCTGGAAGGCCCGAGGCTCGAGGAGCTGCGAACGACGGCGCTCGAGGATCTCGTGGACGCCGAGCTCGCGGCCGGCGCGGGACCGGCACTCGTGACCGAGCTCGAGGAGCTGATCGCCGAGCACCCGTTCCGGGAGCGGCTGCGCGGACAGCTGATGCTCGCGCTCTACCGCAGCGGCCGCCAGGCCGAGGCGCTCGAGGCCTACCAGGAGACGCGCAGGGCGCTCGTCGACGAGCTCGGGATCGAGCCGGGGACCGCGCTGCGCGAGCTCGAGGCGGCAATCCTGCGGCAGGACCCGTCCCTGCTGGTGGATGCCCCGGTGGCGGAGCCAGAGTCGCGGCCGGGCGAGCGGCGGAAGACCGTCACGATCCTCCTCGCGGACGTCACCTCGCCCGGGACCGCCGACCCGGAGCTGCTGCACGACTCGAGCACGCGAGCGCTCGCGCGGATGCGAACGGTGCTCGAGGAGCACGGTGCGACGATCGAGCAGCGGGCGGGGGACGAGGTGCTCGCCGTGTTCGGGATCCCCCAGGCCCACGAGGACGACGCGCTCCGCGCCGCCCGCGCCGCGCTGGAGCTGGAGGTGGAGCTCGACGGCTTCTCCGACGTGCTCGAAGCCGAAGGGCGCGGGCGCATCGAGCTGCGCGTGGGGATCGAGACCGGCGAGGCGCTGGTCGGCGTCGACGAGACCGGCCACGGTTTCGCCGCCGGTCCGGCGATCGGCGATGCGAAGCGCATGCTCCAGCGCGCGCTCGCGAACGAGATCCTCGCGGGCCCGGCCACCGTCCGCCTGCTCGGGGAGGCGGCGTCGCTCGAGCCCGCAGGCGACGGAGACGCGTGCGCCTCGCGCCTGCTCGAGCTGCTCGAGGGCGCGCCCGCCCGCGCTCGGCACCTCGAGGCGCCGCTCGTCGGCCGCGAGGCCGAGCTCGCCGCGCTGCGGGAGGCGTTCGCGGGCGCGTGTGCCGAGCGCCGCTGCCGCGTCTTCCTCGTGCTCGGCGAGCCCGGGATCGGGAAGAGCCGGCTCGCGCACGAGCTGGCGGTGGAGCTCGAGCCGAACGCCACGGTGCTCTTCGGGCGGTGCGTGGCCTACGGCAGGGGGGCGACGTTCCTGCCGCTCGCGGAGATCGTGCGCAGCGTGCGCGAGCACCACCCGCTCGGCGAGGTGCTCGCCGGCGACGAGCACGCAGACCTGATCGGCGCCAGGCTCGCCCAGCTCACGGGCGAGGACGAGGGGCCGGCTTCCGGCGGCGAGACCTTCTGGGCGGTGCGCAGGTTCTTCGAGGCGCTCGCCGCGACCCGGCCGCTCGTGCTCGTCTTCGAGGACCTCCACTGGGGCGAGCCGACGCTGCTCGACCTGATCGACTACCTCGGCGACCGCTCGACCGCGCCGATCCTGCTGCTCGGCCTCGCCCGTCCGGAGCTCCTCGAGCAGCGGCCCGGGTGGAACGAGCGGGAAGCCGCAGCCCTCCGCCCGCTCGCGGGCGAGGAGAGCGAGGTTCTGCTCGACAGCCTGGGGCCGGCGCCGGAGGCGCAGCGCGACGAGATCCTCGCGACCGCCGGAGGCAATCCGCTCTTCCTCGAGCAGCTGCTGGCGCACGCGGCCGAGAGCGGCGCGACGGAAACGCTCCCTCCGTCGATCGACGCGCTGCTCGCGAGCCGCCTCGACCGCCTCGAGACCGGCGGGCTCGCCGTGCTGCAGCGGGCTGCGGTGGCCGGCGCCCGGTTCTCACGCGACGTGGTCGTAGAGCTCCTGCGGGAGGAGCAGCCCACCGACGTCGACTCGCACCTGCTGGCCGGCGTGCGCAAGGGCCTGCTGCGGGTGGAGCGGCAGCGCGACGGCGCGTTTCGCTTCCACCACGTCCTCATCCGCGATGCCGCCTACGCGACGCTGCCCAAGACCCAACGCGCCGAGCTGCACGAGCGCGTCGCCCGCTGGCTCGAGCGCGGCCCCGAGCGGGCGGACGAGCTGGTCGGCTTCCACCTCGAGCAGGCGCACGACTTCGTCGTCGAGCTCGGCGCCGGGGACGAGCACGCCGCGCAGCTCGCGTCCGAAGCCGGATTCCACCTGTCGGCGGCGGGCCTGCGCGCGGCGAAGAGCGGCGACATGCCGGCGGCGTCGAACCTCCTCGCGCGCTCCCGCTCGCTGCTCGGGCCCGCCACCTCGACGCGGCGCGACCTGCTGACCGAGCTCGGGCTCGTCCTCTGGCGAAGCGGCGACGTGGCGGGCGCCGAGCGGGAGTTCGAGACCGCCGTCGAGTCGGCAGGGCGCGAAGGCGACCGGCGGGCCGGCCTGAGGGCGCGCACCGAGCTCGCGAACCTGAGGCTCCGGCGCGCCCAGGAGGGCGTCGCGGACGAGCTCTTCGCGCTCGCCGCCGAGGCGATCCCGGTCTTCGAGCAGGACGGCGACGACCGGGCCCTCGGCCGGATCTGGTTCGCGCTCGCGACGACGTACGGCGGCCTCTTCTGCCGGTACGGGAAGGCTTCCGAGGCCGCAGCCCGGGCGCGCGCCCACTTCCGCGGCACGGACTGGCCGCTCGTCTCCTGCCTGCAGGAGCTGGCTGCGGCCCTCTACTACGGGCCGACGCCGGTTCCCGAGGCGACCCTCGGTTGCCGCGAGCTGCTCCAGGAGGCGGATCGCAGCGGCGAGGCCCAGATCCTCGCGTACATCGCGGGCCTGGAGGCGATGGGCGGCCGGTTCGAGTCGGCGGACGAGCTCGTCGGCCGGACGCGCGAGATCTTCGAGGATCTCGGCTGGACGGTGAACGTCCTCATCACCTACGCGCCGATGGCGGCGAACATCGCGCTGCTGGCGGGCCGCTTCGCGGAAGCGGAGGAGCTCCTGGCCGAAAGCTGCTCGCAGCTCGAGCCCTGGGGCCTGCGCGGCCAGCTCGCGACGCAGGCCACCCAGCTCGCGGAGGCCGTCTACGGCCAGGGACGCTACGACGAGGCGCTGCGGTGGTCGGAGACGGCGGAGTCGAGCGCGGCGAGCTACGACGTCGGCGCGCAGTTTCTGTGGCGCGGCGTCCGCGGCAAGGCGCTGGCGCAGCTCGGGCGGGCCGGCGACGGTGAGCGGCTCACGCGGGAGGCCGTCGCGCTCGCCGGGGAGACCGACAGCGTGAGCCAGCACGCCGCGGTGCTGCTCTGTCACGCAGAGGCGCTCCGGCTCGACGGACGCGCGGACGAGGCGGCCACGGCAGCCGGGCGCGCGGTCGACCTGCTGGAGGCGAAGGGAAACGTCGCGGCGGCGCGCCGAGCGGGGCTCGAGGAGGGCGCCTGAGAGGTCGGCGCAGCACGGAAAACCCGTTCCCGGGTCTCCCGTGCGGATAGCTGTCGATGCTCGCGTCACCGGGCTAGGGGCCGCTGCCGATGTTCTCGGCGAGGCCGGCCGCCGGCGAGGCCGCTGCGAGCACCGCGAGGGTCACGGCAGCGATCAGCAGCCGCCGAAAAAGGCTCGTGTGCAGCACTTTTCGTCACCTCCTTCCACGCGTCGATCACTCGACCGACGCTAGGAAGAGGCGGCTGCGGCGATAACCGGGCAGGCCTTGGACGCGGCTCGCGGCCGGCCCGGATCTTCAGAGGGCGTTCCTCGGGGGCGGCCCCGAGGCGGGTCTCAGGCGCGCAGGAAGGCGAGGACGGCGAGCACGCGCCGGTGGTCGTCCGGCGCGGGCGCCAGGCGCAGCTTGGTGAAGATCGCGCTCACGTGCGTCTCCACGGTCTTCGGGCTGAGAAAGAGGCGCTCGCAGATGCCGCGGTTGGAGAGGCCTTCGGCCATCAGGCCGAGCACCTCGCGCTCGCGCGGGCTGAGGTCCTCGAGCGGGTCGCGCTCGCGGCGCCGTCCCATCAGCTGGCCGACGACCTCCGGATCGAGCGCGGTGCCGCCCTTGGCGACCCGCCGCACCGCCTCGAGGAAGTCGTCGACGTTGGAGACGCGGTCCTTGAGCAGGTAGCCGAAGCCCTCCGGGTGCTCGCTGAAGAGCTCGAGGGCGTGCTTCGTCTCCACCACCTGGGAGAGGACGAGGATGCCGAGCTCCGGCTGGTCGTCCTTGAGCTCCTTCGCGGTGCGGGTGCCCTCGTCGGTCTGGGTGGGAGGCATGCGCACGTCGACGACGGCGACGTCCGGCCGCTCGCGCTCCACGAACGTGCGCAGCTCGTGCGCGTTCCTCGCCTCGCCGACGACCTCGAACCCGGACTCCGCGAGCAGGCGCACGAGCCCCTCGCGGAAGAGCGTCGAGTCCTCGGCTACGACGACTCGCACGGGATCTCCGCGAAGATGCGTGTGCCGCCGCCGGCCGGGCTCTCGACGCGGAGCCGCCCGCCGAGGGCCTCCACGCGGTCGGACAGGCCGCTCAGGCCCGAGCGCTCCAGCGGCTGCGCGCCGCCGACGCCGTCGTCGGCGATCTCGACGGCGACCGAGCCGTTTCGGCGAGCGATCGACACCGAGGCCTTCGACGCCTGCGCGTGCTTCGCGACGTTCGCGAGCCCCTCGCAGGTGACGAAGTAGGCGGTCGCCTCGACCTGCGGCGGCAGCCGCCCGTCCAGCACGTCGAGCTCGATCGGGAACGGGTTGCGCAGCGCGAGGGACTCCACGGCGGCCGCCAGCCCGTCCTCGGTGAGGATCGCCGGGTAGACGCCGCGAACGAGCTCACGAAGCTCCTCGTTCGCCGCCTGCAGCTCGGCCACCGCCGAGTCGAGCAGCGCGTCGACAGCCGGGTCCGCGGCCCCCTCGCCCAGGCGCTTCTGGGCGGCGCGGAGCTGCACGGCCAGCGCGGCGAGCCGCTGCTGGGCGCCGTCGTGGAGGTCGCGCTCGATCCGCTTCCGCTCCTCGTCGGCGGCGGCCACGATTCGCACGCTCGACTCCTTGACCTCCGCCAGCTGCGCGCGCATCTCCGCCTGGAGCTGCGCGTTCTCGAGCGCGAGCCGCGCGGCAGCGCCGGCGGCGCTCACGAGCCTCGGCTCCTCCAGCAGCGACGGGTCGTGGACGATCGCGGCCAGCGGCTCGCCGTCCTCGTGCTCCAGGGACGTGACCGCCCGCGACCCGTCGGCGGGAAGCTCGACGGGCTTGCCGGTGGCGTCGGCGTAGGCGTTGCGCTCCGGCAGCCAGAACGCCACCTCGAGCGTCGGGTCGCCGAGGGCCTTGGCGAGCGCGTCGCGCACCTCCTCAGGCCGCGCGTGCTGGAGCTCGAGCACGAGATCGCCGACGCCCGCGCGCGCAAGGCGGGCCTGCAGCAGCCCCGCGAGGAGCGCGAGCGGCAGCGCGAAGGCGGCGACCCACCACCACCAGAAGAGGTAGTCGGTCGCGAAGGGTGCGTCGACGAACGTGAAGACGCATTCGAAGATGGCCCGCAGCCCGACCGCGATTGCCGCCACGAGCAAGGGAGCGAGTATCCGGCGCATCCTCGGCGTCGCCCGCCACAGACGGCGCGCGATGAGCACGACGAACAGCGTCGCGAGCACGCCGAAGAAGACAACGGTCTCCGTCTTCTGCAGCAGCTCGACGGCGTGATTGTCGTCGGTGACGTTGATCAGGCTGTTGCGGGAGAGCCGCCCGTAGTACATGAGCGGGCCGGTGCCGCCGTAGAACAACGCGGTGAGGGGCGGCAGGACGAGGACCGTCGTGTAGCCGGCGATCACCAGTGCGCGTTCCGCGCGGTCGGTGACGCGTCCGGTGGGGTACGCGAGCGCGGCGTGTCCGACCAACGCGTAGCCGACGTCTCCGAAGACAAAGAACAGCGTGAACAGCAGCGCGCTGTCGAAATAGCGCAACTGGCGCGCCAGCAACGCGAACCCTGCCAGCGCCATGAGCTTGCCCATCCGGTTGTCCGGCCGCCGATCCCAGGCGACGAGACCTGCGAGGAGAAAGGCCCACCCGATGGCGACCTGTGCCGCGGCGTGCGGTGAACCAAGAGCCGCCGTCTGCGCGTGGTACGCGGCGATCCCGAGCGCTCCGCCGCCAACCAGCAGGGTCACGCTGAGCGTGCGGCTCATGCTGCGTTTCCCAGCATCGCCCTCAGCGCCTGCCCGGTCAGCCGATCCTTCGGGACGAACCCGAGCGCGCCGCTCGAGCGGACGCGTCGGCCGAGGTCGCGCTGCTCCCGGCTCGAGGTGAGGATCACCTTGCTCGGCCCGCCTGCCAGCCGCTCCGCGACGTCGAAGCCGTTCGTGTCGGGCAGGGCGACGTCGAGCAGGACGAGCTCCGGCCGCAGACGCTTCGCCAGCTCGACCGCGGACTCGCCGTCGGCCGCCTCCCCCACGACGTCGAATCCCTCCAGCTCCAGCAACGTGCGCGCGGACGTCCGGAACGAGGGGTGGTCGTCGACGATCACGACCGTCACGGGCATGAGCGGATCGTCACACAGCCAACGGCCGCTGGCTACCGGGAAATCCCCGAACGCGCGACCCGGCGGCTCGGGGTTAACCCTGTTAGCGCCGCGTTAGACGGCTTCCGCACGCTCGGGACATGGCAGGACGACCTACGACGCGTGCACCCCGGGCCTGCCCGGAGATCCGTTCCGGGCGCGCCCGGTTTCCGCAGCCCTGCCGCGCGCCTAGCGTCGGGGCCATGACGTACGAGATCGACATCGCGGCGCTGATCGACGAGATCCTGCGCTACCTGGCGGCGGTCGACGCGTTCCGCGCAGCCGGCTGCCGGCCCACGTGGCGTCCCGATCCCGAAGCGGCGCCTGAGGGGAGGTAGGCATGTTCACGGCAACACGACTGACGGTGCTGTCCGCGGCGCTCGCCGCCGCCGGCGCCCTGGTCTTCGGAGTAGCGGCCTCGGGTGCCTCGGCGCCCTGGCCGAGCTGCCTCGGCCAGCCGGCGACGATCGTCGGCACCGACGGCAACGACACGATCACCGGCACCCCGGGTGACGACGTCATCGCCGCACTCGGCGGCGACGACACGATCACCAGCGGAGGCACCGAGGACTACGGTGACCTCATCTGCGCCGGCGACGGCAACGACACCGTGATCGTCAACGGCGGCGGCTACTACAACTACGCCGACGTCGAGGGCGGTGCGGGAGACGACCGCATCCAGGGCTCCAAGGGCTCGGAGGTCGAGGCGGACTACGAGATCTCGCCTTCGCCCGTGACGGTCAACCTCGGCGCCGGCACCGCGACGGGCTGGGGCAACGACACGCTCGTCAACGTGAGCAGCGTCTGGGGCTCGAAGTTCGACGACACCCTGATCGGCTCCGCTCGCTCCGACGGTCTCTGGGGCGACGCGGGCAACGACACGATCAACGGCCTCGCGAACATGGACGACCTGGGCGGCGGCCCCGGCAACGACAAGCTCGACGGCGGCACCGGCCCTGACCTGGTCGACTACTTCGACGCACCGAGCGGAGTTCACGTCAACCTCGCGAAGGGCGTGGCCAGCGGCGGCGCCGGCCACGACACGCTCCGGTCCTTCGAGGCGGCGTGGGGCTCGAAGCACGCGGACGTGATCGTCGGCAACGCCGGTGCGAACTACCTCTTCGGCAACAGCGGCAACGACAGCCTGTACGGCGGCCTCGGCCGCGACACCCTCGACGGCAACGCCGGCAAGGACCGCGCCGACGGCGGGCCCGCGCGCGACGTGTGCCGCGCCGAGCGCAAGGTGCACTGCCCGTAGGGGCAGATCAGAAGTGGGAGGTGACCCCGGCGGGATCCCCGTCGGGGCTCTCCCCCGTCGGGACGCGCTCCTCGAGCCAGGAGTACCCGTACTGCCCGTCGTCGAAGCCCTGCGCGAGCTTCGTCAGCCGCAGCGGGTGGAAGGTGTCGCACATCACCGCGAGCTCATGGGTCTCGGTTGCGCCGATCGACTTCTCCGCCAGGCCCGGGTGCGGCCCGTGCGGGATCCCCGACGGGTGGAGCGTCACCGAGCCGACGTCGATCCCGCGCCGCGAGGAGAAGTTCCCGGAGACGTAATAGATCATCTCCTCGGAGTTCAGGTTCGAGTGGTGGTACGGGATCGGAATCGCCAGCGGGTCGAAGTCGAGCTTCCGCGGGCAGAACGAGCAGATCACGAAGTTGCGGCCCTCGAAGGTCTGGTGGCTCGGCGGCGGCATGTGGATCCGGCCGGTGATCGGCTCGAAGTCGTGGATCGAGAACGTCCACGGGTAGACGTAGCCGTCCCAGCCCACGACGTCGAACGGGTGGTAGTCGATGACGTACGTCTGGTACCCGTCGCGGATCCGCACCTTGACGCGGAACTCGCCGGTCTCGCGGTGGGTGTGCAGCTCGGTCGGCGGGTGGATGTCGCGGTGGTAGAAGGGCGCGTGCTCGAGCAGCTGGCCGTAGTCGTTGCGGTAGCGCCGCGGGATCTCGATCAGGCCGGGTGACTCGAACACGACGTAGCGCTGCTCGCCCTCGGGACGGAAGCGGTAGGTCGTCCCGCGCGGGACGACGACGTAGTCGCCCTCCGTGTAGGGCAGGTCGCCGAAGATCGTCTCGAGGGTGCCCGAGCCCTCGTGCACGAAGATCACCTCGTCGCCCTCGCCGTTGCGGAAGAAGTAGTCCATCTCCTCGTCGGGCCGGCAGAGGGAGATCTCGACGTCGTCGTTCCACATCAGCAGCTTCCGCCCGCCGACGGCGTCGCCGCCGGGCTCGATCCCCATCGTCCCGAAGTGGCGGTGCTGGTGCCCGTCCGGCACCCACTCGTCCCGCTCGATCGGCTCGAACTCGGCGACCTCCGTCACGCGGACCGGCGAGGTCAGGTGGTAGAGGATCGACTCGTTCCCCGAGAAGCCCTCGAGCCCCATGACCTCCTCGGTCAGGAGCGTTCCGTTGTCGCGGAACTGCACGTGGCGCTTCTTGGGGACGTCACCCCGGACCTGGTAGGTGGGCACGGCTAGAGGATAGTCGCCGCTCGCGCGTCGAGCACGTACTCCCAGCCGGGCCGCCAAACGAACCGCTCCTCGATCAGGTCGGCGAGCGGGTGCTCAGGCGGCGAGCGCCCGCTCGACCGCGGCGAACGGGATGAACCCGATCACGCCGCCGCGAGCCGGGTTGTACGCGTAGACGACCCCGATGTCGTCGAGGTGCGCGCGAACGGAGGCCGGTGCCGACAGGAGCACCCGGCGGGCGCCGGTCGCGAGGCTGATCGCAAAGAGGCGGTGCCCAGCGGTCACGACGGCGACGCCGTAGTGGACGTCGACCGCGGGCGACGCGCCCGCCGGCGCGGCCCACCGGTGGAGCAGGCTCCCCTCCCAGACGTCGTAGACGTCGAGCGTCCCCGCGCGGGTGAGCACGACGAGCTGGCGACCGCGCAGGGCGATCGCCCGGGCTGCGGACGGCGCGACGGTTCGCAGGACCTGGTTGCCCTGGACGATGTCGACGCGCCCGTCGCCGCGCAGCACCGCCATCCGCCCGCGGTCGACCGAGATCGCCGAGGCCGAGGGAACCTGCACGGCGCCGGCCGGCCGCTGGCCCTGCAGACGTCCCACGCGGGTCGGAGCGCCGCGGTGCGCGACGGCGTACGCGAGCGTCGAGCCGTCGCCCGCGAGCGTCGGGAAGGAGCCGGCCGGGAGCGTCTCCCTCGAGACGACCTTCTCGATGCAGTGGACGAACGTGCTCGACACGAGCGTCTGCACCTTCCCGTACGTGGTCAGGACCTCGACGTACTGGCCGCCGAGGGCGAGGGCGCTGATCCCGCCGGGCGCGTGGTGCTCGGGGCAGATCGGCGGCTCGTCCATCAGATCCGTCGAGTAGTGCCACGGGATCGTCCAGACCCCGATCCGGTCACAGTCGCCGGTCGGGTCCTTCTGCACGAAGATGGCGCTGCGGCCGTCGACGGCGAAGTCGCCGATCCGCGCCGGAACCCGCAGCGGGCCGAAGGGGCGCAGCGCGTGCGTCACCGTCCCGAACGGCAGGAACTTCACGAGCGAGCGACGGGCGCTCCGCCGCTTGTAGAGGTCGTCCTGGAAGACGAGGCCCGACGGCGCGATCTGCGGCCGGTCGCCGGGCCGCTTCACCCCGACGAGGGCAAAGCGGCCGTCACGCAGCCGCACGACGTAGTCGCCGTTCGTCGTCGAGACGACCGCGACTCCGCGTGCGACGTCCACCGACGAGGCGCTGGCGGGCAGCGGCCACGCATGCAGCCCGGTGCCGGTGCGCGCGTCGTAGACCGCCAGCCGGTCCGGCTGGTCCGGATCGCGGCTGCCGGGCACGAGCGTCACCCGGTACCGGCCGTCGCTCGCCGAGCGCGAGGCCGTCGCGTCCGAAACGGCGCGCGTGCAGCCGCCCGCCGTCGACGTTCCTCGTGCGGGGCGCCAGACGATCCGCCGCTCGCAGCCGCCGACCTGTGCGTACAGCGTCACCCGCCAGCCGCGCAACGAGTAGCTGTCGACCCGGCCGCGAACGGAGAGGCTCTTCGTCCCCGGGAGATCGGGGTGGCACACATAGGCGTACGCCGAGGCGGCGAGCGTGAGCGCTACCGCACCGGCGACTCCGATTCGGAGGGCCTGGCGGCGAAGCATGACCTCGGGCGAGCGTACGCCTCTGACACGCGCGGGTCAACGGCGCGGTGCTGCCGTCACGTCGCCGCCTCGATCGCGAGGCGCGCGAGCCGCTCGCCGATCGCGGGCGCGAACTTGAAGCCGTGGCCCGAGCAGGGCGAGCCGACCACGATCCGGCCGCGCCGCTCGAGGACGAACGTCTCGTCCGCGGTGGTCGTGTACATGCAGGTGTCGGCCGCGGCCGGCTCGGGGTCGTCGAGGCGGTAGGTCCCGTTCGCCCACGCGGCGATGCGCTCGACCAGCTCCGGCTGCGGCTCGGTCAGCACGTTGGCGTCGGCCTCGCGACCGGCGTGGTGCGCGCCGACCTTGAGCCCGTACACGGGGTCGTAGAGCGAGTACATGTCGTGCGTGTGCTCGCCGGTCTTGAACGAGACCACCGACGGGATCGGGCGGCCGCCGTCGAGGTTGAAGTAGCAGAAGGTCTCGCGGGTCACCTTCACGGGCAGCGCCTCGTCGAGCAGCTCGTTCACCCAGGAGCCGGCGGTGACGACGACCGCGTCCGCCTCTACCTCGTCGGGGTGCGCCCTGGTGTGCTCGCGCACGTCGAGCTCGCGCCGGAACGCCTCGAGCGCCCTGTCGGCGCGCGCGATGCCGGCCTCCGGCTGCACCACGGCGAACGATCCGTCGGGCACGCGGATCGGGTAGCGGCGCTCCGCCTCCTCGCGGTCGAGCCGCTCCCAGGCGACGCCGCAGCGCTCGAGCGTGTGCGCGGTGCTCTCCTCCAAGGTCTGCACGATCTCGACCAGGCCGGGGAGCTCGAGGATCGTCTCGCCGCTCTCGGCCTCGAGCTCGCGCCAGAGCGTGAACGCCTCCTGGGCCAGGCGGACGTAGTGATCCTCGGCGTAGGCCAGGCGGAAGATCCGCGAGCGCCCGTGGCTCGACCCGTACGGGTTCCCGACCTCGAACTGCTCGTAGACGACCGGCTCGTGCCCGCGCCGCTTGAGCGCCCACCCCGTCGCCAGGCCCATCACCCCGCCGCCGATGATCGCGACCCTGGCCACGATCGAACCCTAGTCAGCGCCGGGCGCCGACCCGGTTTCCGAGCACGCCGATCCCTTCGACCTCGAGCTCGACCTCGTCGCCCGGCTGCAGCCAGCGCTCGTCGCCGTGCTCGAGGATGC
>DASSQK010000134.1:0-2106 GCA_035702555.1 Gaiellaceae bacterium
TAGCAGGCCTGTAAGCCGGATTCTGTCGAGGGTGACCATCCGTCTTTGCAGCTGACCCGGCTCCTCGGCGGGCCGCCTCGAGCGGAGCCTGTTCGCCTTGCACCGGACGGGGTTTGGCTAGCCGCCGTGTCGCCACGACGCTGGTGGGCTCTTACCCCACCGTTTCACCCTTACCTTCGGCATCTCTAGAGATATGCCGCTGGCGGTCTCCTTTCTGTGCCACTTTCCGTCGGCTTTCGCCGCCTGGGTCGCCCCAGCGTCCTGCCCTGCGGTGTCCGGACTTTCCTCGAGCCACGAGGGCCCGCGGTCACCCGGCCTGCACGAAAAGTGTAGCCGCGACCCGCGAATTCGGTTCCTGTGAGACTGGGCCACCACCCACCGAAGGAGGAACCATGAAGCGGCTAGTTGTGGTCGCCGTCTTCCTCGTGGCAGGCGCGGTCGCGGCGGGTGTCGCGCTCGCCGACCACGGACGCGGGCACGGCGGGAAGCATCACGGTGGCGGCAAGGTCGTGTACGTGATCGAGCACGCGACGACGGACGCCGTCACGAACAACGACGGCCGGGCGACGGACTCGGTCGGCGACATCCTCACGTTCACGAACGACGTGTTCGACAAGAAGAACGCGAGCAAGGTCGGCAGCGACCAGGGCTACTGCGTGCGCATGGTCGTCGGCCAGTCCTGGGAGTGCAACTGGACGACGCTGCTCCCGCGAGGGCAGATCACGGTCGAGGGGCCGTTCTACGACACACGCGACAGCGTGCTGGCGATCACGGGCGGAACCGGCGCCTACGCGAACGCGCGCGGGCAGATGGAGCTGAAGTCGCGCGCCAACGGCACCGAGTTCGCCTTCATCTTCCACCTGATCGGCTGATCGGCTGCGCGGGCTCGGCGGCCCTCTCGTCGCCGAGCCCGCTGCCGCACTCGGGGCAGAAGACGCCGCCGTGCGGCAGCTGCAGCACGAACTCGCCGCACACCAGGCACTCCATGCTGGCCCCGCGCAGGAGCGCGTGCAGCTCCTGCTCGAGCGTGCGGTTGAGGGGGGCGACCGAGCTCACAGCGACCTGAAGACTCCCGTGACCACTCCCAGGATCTGGACGTGGTCGGCGTAGATCGGCTCGAGCGCGGCGTTCTCGGGTTGCAGCCGGATCCGCCCGTTCTCGCGGAAGAAGCGCTTGACGGTCGCCTCGTCGGCGGTCTCGTCCTGGCCGGCGAGCGCGACCACGATCTCGCCGTCGCGCGCGGTCTGTTGCCGCCGCACGACGACGAGGTCGCCCTCGAGAATGCCGGCGTCGATCATCGAGTCGCCCTTCACGCGCAGGAGGAACTCCTCGCCCCCGCGCGCGAGCGGCTCGGGCACCGCGAGGTAGTCCTCGACGTTGTGCTCCGCGAGCAGCGGCCCGCCGGCGGCGATCTCGCCGACGAGCGGCAGCCGGTGGACGTCCTCGGCGGTCGCGGGCGCGGCCTGCGGCTTCGGGTCGCGTCGCAGCTCGAGCGCCCGCGGCTTGGTCGGGTCGCGCTTGATCAACCCCACGCGCTCGAGGTTCGCGAGGTGCGCGTGAACCGTCGACGGCGACGCGAGGCCGACCGCCTCGCCGATCTCCCGCACCGTCGGCGGGTAGCCGTGCTCGTCCACGTACTCGGTGAGGAAGTTCCAGATCTCCTGCTGTCTGCCGGTCAGCATCGACGCACCTCGAGGTCGCTGGCGTGAACGAACATACGTTCGACACCGAGGGTAGACGCCCTTCCGGACGGCGTCAAGCGACGCGGATCGAACCGGTGCGCGCCGGCTCGGGAACCAGTTGCGGCTCGTCGAGCCCGCGCATCGCGTAGCGGATCGACCAGAGCATCAGCGCGAGCATGGCCGGCGTGCCCGTCAGGAAGACGATCACCAGGAAGCTCTCGAGGCTGCCCTGCAGGAGCACGGCGAGCCGGATCCCGCTGCGCGCGAAGAAGTACGCGCCCCAGACGAGCGACTCCACGCCGAAGACGCGCTTGAACGGCGCCGTCTCGCGGTACCAGCGCGGAAACGGGTACCACGCGCAGGCAAGCGCGCCGGCCAGCGGCCGCCTCAGCGGCACGGACGCGACGAACGCCAGGCCCCACGC
>DASSQK010000135.1:0-5860 GCA_035702555.1 Gaiellaceae bacterium
CCGCAGGAGACCGCGCCCGAGGACGACGAGAGGTGGCACAAGGTCGCGATGCGCCGGGCCCGGCTGGAAGGCCACGGCTGGCTGTCGCGCATCGAGCGGCAGCTCGAGATCGCCCGCATCGAGACGTCGGCGACGAGGGTCGTGCTGCTGACGCTCGCGGGGACGGTCCTGACGATGCTCGTGCTGGGCCTCATCTCGCCGATCTTCGTGATCCTCGGCCTCTTCACGCCGCTCCTGACCAGGGCGTGGATCGGCCGGGAGCTACGGAAGGTGCGCGACACGTTCGCCGACCAGCTGGCGCCGAACCTCCAGGTGCTCGCCTCGGCGCTCCGCGTCGGGCACAGCTTCGTGGCCGCGCTCAGCGTCGTCGTCGACAACGCCCACGAGCCGTCGAGGAGCGAGCTGCAGCGCGTGCTCACCGACGAGCAGATCGGCGTCCCGGTCGAGGAGGCGATCCGCAAGGTCGCCGCGCGGATGGCGAACCGCGACCTCGAGCAGGTCGCGCTGCTGGCCGAGCTTCAGCGCACCGCGGGCGGCAACGCGGCCGAGGTGCTCGACACGGTGGTCGAGACGCTGCGCGAGCGGGCGGACCTGCGCCGGCTCGTGAAGACCCTGACCGCGCAGGGCCGCATGGCGCGCTGGATCCTCTCGGCGCTCCCGATCGCGGCGCTCCTGATGCTTCTCGCAATCCAGCCGACGGCGATCGTGCCCATGTTGCACAGCTCCGTCGGCCAGATCGGCCTGGTGGTGGCGGCGATGCTCGTCCTCACCGGCTCTCTCATCATTTCCAAGATCGTCGACATCAAGGTCTAGGTGCCCATGATCATCCTGCTGCTCTTCGGAATCGTCCTCACCGCCGTCGCCGCGGCCTTCGCCGTGCGCGCCGTCTCGATCGGCGGCGTCCGCCGGCGCAACACACTCGCGCAGATCGCGAGCTACGGCTTCGCCGGTCCCGTCGTCACCTCGCAGGAGGCTCCCGAGCGGGGCGGCCTGCGCTCGCTGCTCGACTCGCTGGCCACGAAGCTCGGCGCGCTCGCAGTGCGCCGCTTCGCCAGCCTGCGCGAGGAGGAGGTGCGGGCCCAGCTCCGGACCGCGGGCCTCTACCACGTGCGCGTCGAGACCTTCGTCGGCTACCGCATGATGGCGGCCGGGTTTGTTCCGGCGCTGTGGCTGCTCCTCTCCCTCACCTCGGGCGGAATCTCGCCGCGCGGCCTGCTGATCGTCAGCGTGATCGCCGTGCAGGGCTGGATCCTGCCGTCGTTCTTCCTCAAGCGCCGCGGGACGCAGCGGCTGCACGAGATCGACCTGGAGATGCCCGAGCTCGTCGACCTGCTCGTGACGACGGTCGAGGCGGGCGTCGGCTTCGCGGCCGCGCTGCAGCTGGTCGCCCGGCGCGTGCAGGGGCCACTCGGGCAGGAGCTCCGGATCACGCTCCAGGAGCAGAACATGGGCCTCACGATCGAGGCCGCGCTCGAGAACATGCTCGACCGCGTGGACAGCGCCTCGGTGCGCGCGTTCGTCCAGGCGATGATCCAGGGGCAGAACCTCGGCGTCTCGATCGGCCGCATCCTGCGCGACCTCGCGCTCGACATGCGCAAGCGGCGGCGACAGATGGCGGAGGAGCGCGCCCAGAAGGCGCCGACGAAGATCCTGTTCCCGCTGGTCTTCCTGATCCTGCCGGCGCTCTTCATCGTCATCCTGGGCGGCCCGCTGATCGGCCTGGCGAACACGCTCGGCTCGCTGGCGTGACCGAAGCTCACAAGTAACAGACTGTTACAAGCAGCCCGGGTGCGGAAACCGTGGCGGCACCGCGCCCCGAAACCGGGCAAGTAACAGTCTGTTACTTGGAAGGGCTAGGCCGTGAGGGACACGGCCGCGCCGCTCAGGCGGTGGCGCGGAGGGCGGCCTCGACGCTCGCGCTGACGACCTCGGCGCGGGTCGGGCCGTCCACGATCAGCCGGTGCGTGAGCACTGAGGGAGCCATCTCGACGACGTCGGCCGTCTCGACCGAGCTGCGGCCGTGCAGGCTGGCGTGGGCCTTCGCCGCGGTCAGCAGGTGGATCGCCGCGCGCGGGCTCGCGCCGAGCACGACGCCCTCGCACGAGCGGGTCGCCCGGACGATGCGCGCGCAAACGGCGAGCGCCTCCTCCGTCGACTCCAGCGCGTCGAGCCGGCTCTGCGCGAGGCTGAGGCTGCCCAGGTCGAACAGCGGCTTCAGCTCGCCGATCACATCCGGCGTGAGCCCGTGGTGGGGCAGCCGGAGGATGTCGATCTCGTCCTCCTCGCCCCCGTACGGCAGCTCGAGCTTGAACAGGAAGCGGTCGAGCTGGGACTCGGGGAGCGGGAAGATCCCCAGCTGCTCGAACGGGTTCTGCGTCGCGATCACCATGAACGGGCTCGGCAGCCGGTGCAGGCGCCCGTTGACGGTCACGTGCCGCTCCTGCATCGCCTCCAGCAGAGCCGCCTGCGTGCGCGGCGGCGTGCGGTTGATCTCGTCCGCGAGCAGCACGTTCGTGAACACGGCGCCGGGGATGAACTGCGGCTCGCCCATCTTCTTGACGGTCGAGCCGACAATGTCCGTCGGCGTCGTGTCCGGTGTGAACTGCACGCGCTTGAACTGCACGCCCAGGACGCGCGCGAGGCCCGCGGCCATCATCGTCTTGCCGACGCCGGGCGGGCCCTCCAGCAGCACGTGGCCGCCCGCGACCGCGACGATCAGGAGCAAATCGACCTGCTCCTCGTAGCCGACGACGACCTTCGCCATCTCCCGGCGCACGAGCGTGCGCAGCTCCGGGAGCTCGACGGCAGGAGTCGTCAAAACCTGTTCCATCCCACGCCTAGCATCCGTCTCCGGCGCCCTCTGCAACACCGCCGACCCGGCGGGTCGACCCATACCTACGTCTCGGGCGTGCTCTGCAGCCGCTCCCCCGCGACGACCCCGCGGCGCGCGGCCTCGCCGGCCGGCAGCTCGACCGCGGAGCGGGCCCCGCGCGCGAACGCCGCCCGCCACGGCCCGAGTTCCGGCACGACCTTGCGCACCTCGAGCTCGCGGTCGAGGAAGACGACGTCGATCGGGAAGCGCATGAAGAACGTGTGGATCGACGAGGCCGGCCGCAGCAGGAGGCCCTCGCCGGACTCGAGGCCGCTGCGCCCGAGGAGGCCCTTGAGCCGCGTCAGCGCGGTCGCGGCCACGACGCAGCGCTCGCAGACGACCTCGCCGTCGGCCCGCGTCAGTGTCACCGTCGGTGGATGCTTGCTCACCGCACCACCTTAAGCGCCGCCTCGGCGGCCCACTGAGGCGTCGCTTGCGATGCCGCCTGGAGGCCATGCCGGCTTTGCCGGCGTGGCCGTCTGACGGCGCTCCTAGGTCAGCGCAACGTCACGCAGCGCTGCGCGAGCTGCCCAATACCCGCACATGCCGTGCACGCCTCCGCCCGGAGGGGTCGAGGCGGAGCAGAGGTAAACACCGTCCAGCGGCGTCTGCCACGGCACGAGCCGGAAGGCGGGCCGCCGGAGCACCTGCCCGAGGTCCATCGCGCCGCCGTTCAGATCCCCGCCGACGAGGTTGCGGTTGTGCGCCTCGAGCTCCCGCGGGCCGAGCGTCGAGCGCGCGAGGATCAGCTCGCGAAAACCGGGCGCGAACCGCTCGACCTGCGCCTCGATCCGCTCGGTCATGTCCACGTCGGAGCCGTTCGGGACGTGGCAGTAGGCCCAGGCCACGTGCTTGCCCGCGGGTGCGCGCGAGGGGTCGCAGGTCGTCTGCTGGGCGAGCAGCACGAACGGCCGCTCGGCGACCCGCCCGCTCCAGGCACCCCACTCCGACTGCGAGATCTCGTCGAGCGTCCCGCCGAGGTGGACGGTCCCGGCGCGACTGCACTCCTCGGCCCGCCACGGGATCGGCCCGTCGAGCGCCCAGTCGACCTTGAACGCGCCCGGGCCGTGGCGGTACGAGCGCAGCCGCCGCTCGTAGCGGGCGGGGAAGCGGCCTCCGCCGAGGCGCGAGAGCTCGCGCGGAACGACGTCCGCGAGCACGAGCCGGTCCGACGGAAGCTCGTCGACGCGCGAGTCGGTGACGATCGTGCCGCCGAGCCCGCGAACGCGCTCGGCCAGCGCCCCGGCGAAGGACGCCGAGCCGCCGCGCGCTACCGGCCAGCCGGCTGCGTGCCCCATCACGACGAGCGCGAGCCCGAAGCCCGCGCTCGGCCGGCGTTCGAGCGGCAGGATCGCGTGCGCGCAATGGCCGGCGAACCAGGCCCGGGCGCGCTCTGTCTCGAACAGCGACTGGGCCACCGAACGGGCGTCCCCGGCGGCGGCCCGCACCCCGCGGGCAAGCGCGCCGGCGCCGGTCGCTCGCAGCCCTCGCAGCGCTCGCCGCGGCGGAGGCGGCAGCTTGCCGAGCACGATCGGCGCGACCTCCTCCCACGCCTCGACGAGCGGCGCCACCAGGCTGCGGTAGGCGGCGCCGTCGCGGCCAAGCCCCTCCGCCGTCCTCTCCAGCCCGCGCTCGAGCAGCACCGCGCTGCCGTCGTCCAGCGGATGCGCCGCGGGCGCGTCGGGCTGAATCCACTGGACGTCGAGGCCGAGGGTGCGGAAGAACGGCGAGCCGGCCGCGAGCGGCAGCACCGTGGCGCAGACGTCGTGCACGAAGCCGGGCAGCGTCAGCTCCTCGGAGCGCAGCCCCCCGCCGAGGGCGCCGGCCGCCTCGCGCACCTCGACCTCGATCCCGGCCTGCAGCAGCACGATCGCCGCCGCGAGGCCGTTCGGCCCCGAGCCGACTACAAGCGCCCGCTCGCCGCTAGGCATGCGCCGCTGTGCTAGACAGCCGCGAGATGAGCGTCCCGGGAGAAGGGCAGGTCGTCGTCGAGGAGCCTCGCCTCGAGACCGACGAGGAGCTGTGGCAGGAACCCGGTACCGGCGACCACGACGGCTGGTACTGCGTGCGCACGAACCCGTTCCCGTGCCCCGCGCCGGGCTGCAGCTTCGTGGCCGAGTTCATGA
This sequence comes from Gaiellaceae bacterium, assembly GCA_035702555.1. GTDB lineage: Bacteria > Actinomycetota > Thermoleophilia > Gaiellales > Gaiellaceae > AC-32. The sequence goes on from DASSQK010000135.1 coordinate 4,999, forward strand.
CGGCCGCGCACCTGATCCTGGTCTGGGAGGCCAAGGACGACCCGAACCTGCTCGACATCGCGCAGAGGGCGCAGCAGGTCGGGCGCTCACCGAGGATCGTCCCGTACGAGCCGGCGTTCGGGCCGAGCGCGTCGTACTACGCGTGGGAGGCCGCCGGCAGGCCGGTGCACGGGATTCGCGCCCGCGCCTAGCCCTCACGGCGCAGCCGCCGCAGCGCGGGGCCGAGCGCCTGGCCGCCGCGCAGGACCGGCTCGAACAGGTCGCCGTGCCGCTCGACCCGCTCGAGCGCCTCGCGCCGGCCGAAGTCGCGCGGCCGCACCTTCTCGCCGAGCTCCTCCCAGCGCAGCGGCGTCGAGACGGGCGCGCCGGGCTTCGGGCGAACCGAGTACGCGGAGGCGATCGTCTTCCCGTGCCCGTTCTGGCGGTGGTCGACGAGCACGCCGCGCCGCTTCTTCTTCAGCCACTCCGTCGTCACGAGACCGGGGTTCTCCGCTTCGAGCCGGCGTGACACCAGCTCGGCGAGGTCGTACGTGTCCTGGTAGGACGCGCGTCTGGCGATCGGCACGAGGACGTGGATCCCGTCGGCGCCGCTCGTCTTCACGTACGAGCGCAGCTCGAGCGTCTCCAGCGCCTCGCGCACGAGGTGCGCGACCTGGATCGCCTGCGTGAACCCGTTGCGCGACTCCGGCGGGTCGAGGTCGAAGACGACGTAGTCCGGCCGCTCCGGCTTGTCGACCCGCGAGTACCACGCGTTCATGTCGATGCAGTTCATCTGCACCATCCACACGGCCGCGGCCGGCTCGTTCACGAGCGCGAAGTCGACGAGCCGCGAGCCGCCCTCGCGCGGCCACGTCCTGAACTG